>JASLKK010000006.1 GCA_030747595.1 Acidimicrobiales bacterium
AGATGGGGTTGACCGAGGGGTGACCGGTCGGACTACGACCAGCGGAAGATCCTTCCGGTTCGACCACTACCCGGCACCTGTCGAGGTTCTCGCCACCAAGACCGCTGATGCCCTACCGCTCTCGAACCTCGAAGCCTTGACAATGGTGGGCCCCTCCCGCTCCGTTGCGACGAGGCACTCGTGTTCCTGCCCGAAGATGCTTCTCTTGTCGCCACTACGCTCGTCGACTGATGACTTCCGTAGGTAGATGGCTGCTGTGGTCTGTGTGTTCTCCACTTCTATGTCCTGTCCCAGCGTCGGCGTTGGTTACGCCGGGGCGGTGAAAACCCGCCAGGTCAGCCAGTTGTGAATCATGGCTTCGACGGCACCAACCTCCGGTCGGACGGGCCGACGGGCACTGCCGGGGCCGTCTACCCGCCACTTGTTCTCGTGCACGGCGTGGGGCTGGACCTCCACCTGTGGGATCTCGTGGTCGATGTACTAGCCGTTGACCGACTGGTCATCCGCTACGACCTCTTCGGACACGGGCATTCGGACGATCCGCCCGGACCACGTTCGATTGACGACTTCGTCAGTCAGTGCCTCGGCGTCCTGGCAGCCACCACCATCGAGGACACGGCCGGGAGGACACCCGATCTCGCCGGATTGTCCCTAGGTGCCATGGTGGCCCTAGCCGTCGGGGCCCGTCACCCCCAGGCCATCGGTCGATTGGTTGCCATGAACGCCGTGTTCAACAGGACCGCTGACCAGATCGAGGGCCCGCGAGCCAGGCTTGCTCTCACGGCGGCTGAGGGCATGGGTCCGGTGGCCGATTTGGCCATTGCACGGTGGTTCACCATCGACTGGCAGGTTGAGCATCCTGAGCGGGCGGCCGCGGTCGACGAGCGGATCCGGACCACCGACCTCGACGGTTACCTGAAGGCCTACGGGCTGTTCGTGGAGGGTGATCCTGCGATGCCAGCGGGAGCAGCTCGTATCACCGCACCGACGCTGGCTCTGACCGGCGAACGGGACACGGGGTCCACCCCGGCCATGAGTCGGGCCATCGCATTGGCCGTCATCGACGGCCAATCGCGGGTACTTTCCGGCCTCGGTCACCTCCCGCCGATCGAAGCACCCGAAAGTTGGTCGGCCGCTCTCCTCGAGTTCCTCGACCGCCCTAACCAACCCTGACCACCCTCCGGGGGGATACACCAATGAACGAGTACCAGCTCTACATCGATGGCGAGTTCTGTGAGGCCTCGGACGGCAACCGCTTCGACTCGGTGAACCCGGCCACCGGAGAGGTGTGGGCCACGGCTCCAGGCGCCACTGAATACGACGTGGACCGTGCCGTGCGCGCCGCAAAGCGTGCCCTGACCGAGGGCGACTGGCCGGCCATGACGGCCACCCAGCGGGGACGCCTGCTGTACCGCCTGGCTGACCTGATGGCCGAAGCGGCTCATTATCTGGGCGGCATTGAGACCACCGACAGCGGAAAGCTGGCCGCCGAGACGAGGGCCCAGTCGGCATACGTAGCCGACTACTACCGGTACTTCGCCGGTCTGGCCGACAAGATCCAGGGCGACACCCTTCCCATCGACAAGCCCGACCTCCACGTGTTCACGATGAGGGAACCGGTGGGCGTGGTGGCCGCCGTCGTACCGTGGAACGCCGAGATGTTCCTGACGGCCACCAAGGTCGGACCAGCGCTGGCTGCAGGGAACACGGTCGTCATCAAGGCTTCGGAGATCGCTCCGGCACCGCTGCTGGCGTTCGCCCGGGTGATCGACGAGGTGGGCTTCCCGCCCGGCGTAGTGAACCTCATCACCGGCTTCGGTGAGCCGTGCGGGCGTGCGCTGACCAGCCATCCGATGGTCGACAAGGTGGCGTTCACCGGTGGAGTCGAGACGGCCCGCCACGTGGTGGCCAACACCGTCCACAACCTGGCGCCGGTGACCTTGGAGCTCGGTGGAAAGTCTCCGATCCTCGTGTTCGACGACGCCGACTTCGAGAGCGCTGTCAACGGAGCGGTGGCCGGCAACTTCGGAGCATCCGGACAGAGTTGTGTGGCCGGCTCCCGGGTGTTTGTGCAGTCGGGGATCCACGACGAATTCGTGGCCGAGGTCGTCCGACGCGCCGAGCAGATCCGCATCGGTGACCCGCACGCTGACGAGACACAGATGGGACCGCTGGCCACCGTGGCCCAAAGGGACCGGATCGAAGACGTAGTGGCCGAGTCGACCGCCCAGGGGGCGACGCTGCACACAGGCGGCTGCCGCCCCGAAGGGCTGGACGCCGGTTGGTATTACCGCCCCACGGTCTTGAGCTGCCCCGACCAGAACATCCGTAGCACCCGAGTCGAGCTATTCGGTCCTGTCATGTCGGTTCTCCGGTTCGACACCGAGGACGAAGCGGTAGCCATGGCCAACGACACAGAGTTTGGTCTAGGAGCAGGCATCTTCACCCCTGATGTGTCACGGGTGCACCGGGTATCGAAGGCCATCCGGTCCGGCATCATCTGGGTCAACACCTACCGGGCCGTCTCTCCTATCGCCCCGTTCGGCGGGTTCGGCAACAGTGGTTCAGGACGCGAGGCCGGCATGGATGCCATCCACGAGTTCACGACCACCAAGACGGTCTGGATCAACACGTCCACCGAACCGATGGCCAACCCGTTCACCATCCGATGACCAAGCCGACCGGAGACGGGAGGCCATGGTCGTCCGGGGTGGAAATGCACAAGTTCGACGAGTCGACCGAAGACTTGGCCTCGGCCATCTTCCACTATTCCCTCGATCGGGTGAGGACGGACCCGCCCCTGGACGGTCCTCGATCCCATCAGGAACTCTGGGAGGCGGTCGGGCAGACCATCACCGAGGAGGGCCTCGGAGGGGAGACGGTACTCACAGCCTTTGCCGACCACCTGGCACCGGCCTGCCTGTCGAGCGATCATCCTCGGTTCCTGTCCTTCGTCCCGGGCGCTCCCACGAATGCCTCGGTCCTGTTCGACCTGGTTGTCGGGGCATCTGCGATGTGCGCCGCCTCTTGGTTGGAGGCGGCAGGCACCGTGTACGCCGAGAACCAGGCCCTCCGATGGGTCGCCGACCTGGTGGGTCTTCCGGAGGACGCCGGAGGCTGCTTCGCCTCCGGGGGGACCATGGGAAACCTGTCGGCACTCATAGCGGGCCGTGACCAGGCGATGCGTCGCCGAGAGGCGACCGGGTCGGGTCGCCCGGCCAGGTGGTCGGTTGTGGCCTCCGACGGTGCCCACTCCTCGATCGACTCAGCCGCGAGGGTCATGGACGTTGACGTCCTACTGGCGGCCACCGACGACGACCGTCGCCTCCGGGGAGATGCGGTGCGCGCTGCCATAGCGGCAAGGCCGGAGGACACCGAGGTGTTTGCCGTGGTTGCCACGGCCGGTACCACCAACCTGGGCGTGGTCGACGCGCTCGACGAGGTGGCCGAGGCCGCTGCGGAGCACGAAGCCTGGTTCCATGTGGACGCGGCCTACGGGGGTGCGGCGCTGGCCGCCGATTCGGCTCGCCCCCATTTCGCTGGAATCGGCCGATGCGACTCCGTGGTGGTCGACCCCCACAAGTGGCTCTTCGCCCCCTTCGACTGCTGTGCACTGGTCTACCGTCAACCTGAGGTGGCCCGACTGGCCCACACCCAGCACGCCAGCTATCTAGATCCAATCAACTCGGACTCGGAGTGGAATCCCACCGACTACGGACATTTTCTGACCCGGCGGGCCCGGGGCCTCCCGTTCTGGTTCTCGCTGGCGGTCCATGGCACCAAGGCGTACTCCGAAGCCGTCGAACGGACGCTGGAGGTAACCCGTGCGGGAGCCGAGTTGGTGGCTGCTGCTCCCCACCTGGACCTGATACTGGATCCGGTCCTCTCGGTGCTGGCATTCAGGAGGACCGGCTGGGAACAGATGGACTATGACGCCTGGTCCGCTCAGCTCATGGAGGAGGGAACCGCCTTCGTGGTCCCGACACAGGTGGATGGCGAGCCGGCACTGCGGATCTGCATCGTCAACCCGCTGACTACGGTCGATGACATTGCCGTGGTCCTAGACAGTCTTGCCTGACGGTTTCGAGCCCTATCAGGGGGCCATTTCGCCGGGTGGCCGTCAGGGGGCCGCCGGTACACTCCCGAGACTGTGGACACCACCCTCGAAACCCTGGACGGGGACCGCGTCAAACTGACCGTCGCCGTCGACGAGACCGAGTTCGACGTAGCCGTTGACGCCGCCTTCAAACGCATCGCCAAGGAGATCCGCCTTCCGGGTTTCCGGCCCGGGAAGGCGCCCCGGAAACTTCTGGAGGCTCGTATCGGGGTGGCCGCCGGCCGTCAGGAAGCTCTCCAGCAGGCGCTTCCCGACTACTACGGACGAGCGCTCGCTGAGAACGAAGTCGATGCCATTGATCAGCCCGAAATTGAGATCACCGGCGGTGCCGAGGACGGCCCGCTGACCTTCGACGCCGTCGTGCCGGTGCGCCCCCGGGCTGCGGTGGCCGGTCATGGTTCGTTGCGCGTCGAGATCCAGGCCATAGAGGCATCCGATGACGACGTCACCGAGCAACTCGACGCCATCCGGCGACAGCACGCCACCCTGGCCGACACCGACCGACCGGCCGATGATGGAGATCAGGTCACCATCGATATCGAAGGGTCGGTCGACGACGAGGTCGTCGAGGGTCTGACTACCTCGGATTACCTCTACGAGGTGGGCGCCGGTGCGGTGGTACCTGAGATTGACGAGAACCTGCGGGGCGCATCGGCGGGCGACGCCCTCGAGTTCGACGCCGACCATCCCGAGGAGGACGACGCCACGCTGTCGTTCCGCATTGAAGTCAAGGCCGTTCAGACCCGAGTGCTACCCGACGCCGACGATGCCTTTGCCGCCGAGGCCTCCGAGTTTGAGACCATCGAAGAGTTGACGGCCGACCTTCGGGACCGGATCACCACGATGCGTCGCGGCCAGGCCGGAATGACGGCCCGCGACCGGACTGCCCAGGCGCTCGCCGACCTCATCGATATGGAGATCCCGCCCACCCTCGTGGAGAGCGAGATCGACGGTCGGATCAACGACATGGCCATGAGGATGAGCTCCCAGGGCATCGACTTCGCTACTTACATGGAAGCCATGGGGCGCGACCTGGCGACCATGCGCGACGAACTGCGGGAAGGTGCCGAGATTGCCGCCCGTGTCGACCTCGGCCTACGGGCGGTGGCCGATGCCGAGAGTCTCAGCGGCGAAGGGGAGGCCCTCGACGAGTACCTTCAACTTCTCGCTGAGCAGACCGGAGGCGATGTCGACGGCATCCGAAAGGCCCTGACGTCCTCGGGTCGAATGCTCGAAGTCAAGGCCGACATCCGAAAGCAGGCGGCGCTGGAATGGGTGTTCGAGCGCGCCTCAATCGTGGACGAAGAGGGCAACGAGGTGGATCGAGCGCTCCTGGAGCCGCCCGAGCCCGTTGACGAACCCGAGATGGCCATCCCCGCCGCCGATGACGAGGTGGGGGAAACTAGTGATCCGACCCCGGACGGGGACGAGGAAGAATGAGCGAAATGACCGAAGCGATCCAGATCTCCAGCGACGGCGTGCCTGGTGTAGGCGGCCTCGCGGCGATGCGGGTGCAGAACTATCTGGTTCCCACGGTGGTCGAGCAGACCAACCGGGGCGAGCGGGCATTCGACCTCTATTCGCGCCTACTCAAGGAGAACATTGTCTTCATCGGCACGCCGATCGACGACACGATCGCCAACCTGATCTGCGCCCAGTTGTTGCATCTGGAGTCGGAAAACTCCGACCGGGACATCAGCCTCTACATCAATTCACCGGGCGGCGACATCAACGCGCTGTTCGCCATCTACGACACGATGCAGTACATCAAGCCGGACATCACCACTATCTGCTTCGGTCAGGCCGCTTCGGCGGCCGCCGTACTGCTGGCCGCAGGAACGCCGGGCAAACGTCTGGCGTTGCCGCACTCGCGAGTGCTCATCCACCAGCCGTACGCCGGGGCCCAGGGTCAGGTGTCCGACATCGAACTGGCCTCCCGGGAGATCCAGCGGCTGAAGAACCAGTTAGAGCAGATCTTGGCCCAGCACACTGGTCAGAACGCGGAGAAGATCCACGCCGACACTGACCGCGACTTCGTCATGACCGCCGAGGAGGCCGTGGCCTACGGCATCATCGACGAGGTCATCGACCAGCGGAACCTGCCTGACAACAGCGGCCCCATCGTCGCGGTCCAGTAGGTCGGACGGTTCGGGACATCGGTATGAGGATTCGATCGGGGGGTCATGGCGAAGTTCGGTGAGGGCGAGCTCCTCAAGTGTTCGTTCTGCGGGAAGACGCAGAAACAGGTCAAGAAGCTGATCGCCGGCCCCGGCGTCTACATCTGCGACGAGTGCATTGATCTCTGCAACGAGATCATCGAAGAGGAGCTCTCCGAGCCCACTGAGACCCCGACTGGCGAGGTCCCCCGTCCCCGAGAGATCTACTCGTTCCTGGACGATTACATCGTGGGCCAGGAACGGGCCAAGAAGATCCTCTCGGTTGCCGTGTACAACCACTACAAACGGGTGCGGACGGCTGCTGCCTCGCCGGTTACCGGCGAGACCGTGGAACTAGCGAAGTCCAACATCCTGCTGATCGGTCCAACCGGTAGTGGCAAGACGTTGATGGCCCAGACCCTGGCCCGCATGCTCAACGTCCCCTTCGCCATTGCCGACGCCACGGCGCTGACTGAGGCCGGCTACGTCGGCGAGGACGTAGAGAACATCCTCTTGAAGCTGATTCAGGCCGCCGACTACGACATCAAGAAGGCTGAGACCGGGATTATCTACATCGATGAGATCGACAAGGTCGCTCGTAAGAGCGAGAACCCGTCGATCACCCGTGATGTCTCCGGCGAAGGCGTCCAACAGGCATTGTTGAAGATCCTCGAGGGCACCTCGGCGGCCGTTCCACCACAGGGCGGACGCAAGCATCCCCACCAGGAGTTCCTGCAGATCGATACCACGAACATCCTGTTCATCTGTGGTGGGGCGTTCGCCGGACTCGAGAAGTTGATCGAATCCCGTCAGGGTGGTGCGGGGGTGGGCTTCGGTGCCGACGTCCGTTCGCCGTCAGACAAGGACGTGGGTGCGCTCTTCTCGGATGTCCGACCAGAGGATCTCATCAAGTTCGGCCTCATCCCGGAGTTCATAGGACGTCTCCCGGTGGTGGGCACGGTGGCCCAGTTGGAGATCGAGGCGTTGGTCAAGATTCTCGTGGAGCCCCGGAATGCGTTGATCAAGCAGTACCAGCGCCTGTTCGAGTTCGAGGACATCGAGCTTGAGGTGGCCGAGGACGCCCTGGTGGCCATTGCCGAGCAGGCACTGGAGCGGGGCACCGGCGCTCGTGGTCTGCGGGCCATCATCGAGGAGGTCCTCCTCGACGTGATGTACGAGTTGCCGGGCGACGAGGAAGCCGGCCGTGTGGTAGTTGACCTCGCCTCGGTGAAGGGTGACTCAGCGCCAACGGTGCTGCAGCGCGAGGACGTCCGGCCCGACCGCGCCGCATCCTGACCCGCCCCGGACCAGATTTATGACGGACGACAACGTCCATGACCTACCAAGTGCGTTGCGTTTCCTCGATCGCCACGTCAACCTCGAGGCGGCCGCCGGACGTATCCACGGCCTGAGCCTGGATGCCATGCGGGGCCTGACCGACGTGATGGGACGGCCACAATTGGACGTCAGGACGGTGCATGTGACGGGCACCAACGGCAAGGGTTCGGTCTCGGCCATGGTGTCGTCGTTGCTGGTCGCTGCCGGTCTCCGAGTGGGTGGTTATTCCAGCCCGCATGTCGACACGGTCCGTGAACGCCTCACCATGGATGGCGAGTGGATCACCGAGGAGGCGTTCGCCGAACTGGTGGCCGACCTAGAGCGGTACGCCGAGGCAGCGCCGGAACGGCCGTCGTACTTCGAGTTGCTCACCGCTGCGGCCCTGCTGTGGTTCAGCAATGAGGCAGTGGCAGTGGCGGTGGTCGAGGTTGGTCTGCTGGGCCGCTACGACGCCACCAACGTGATCGATTCTGACGTCTCGGTGGTGACCAACATTGGACGGGACCACACCGACGGGTCGGGCGATTGGCGTCGGGACGTGGCATCGGAGAAGGCCGGGATTATCCGGGCTGGACGGCCCCTCGTCCTTGGGGAGACGTCGATCGAACTGCGTGAAGTCTTCATCGCCGAGGCTCCCGAACCGGTGTTGGCACGGGGGGTGGACTTCGGTGTCCGCTCTACCGAACGGGCCGTCGGGGGACAGCTAATCGACTTCTGGACCCCGGGTGGCGAACAGAGCGAGGTGTTCCTTCCGCTGCACGGGGATCATCAGGCGGACAACGTCGTGGTGGCCCTCACGGCCGCTGAGGCCTTCCTCGATGCGTCGCTCGCCGATGACGTGGTGGCCGAGGGTCTCGCTTCGGTTCGGGTCCCAGGCCGACTCGAAGTGGCCTGCGCCGAACCATTGGTGGTGCTCGATGGTGCCCACAATCCGGAGGCCATTCGGGCGTTGGCCGTCGCAGTCCCCGAGGTTTTCCCGGCGGCTCGACGGATCATGGTCGTGGGTTGCCTCGGACCAAGAGATCCGCACGAGATGTTCGACGAACTGGTGGCCCTGGCTCCCGACCTGGTGGTGGTGTGCACCGCTCCGTCTCCACGAGCGGTGCGGGCCGCTGATCTGGCGACGCTGGCCCGTGAGCGTCGGATGGACGTCGAAGTGGTCCCCGATGCCGTCGATGCCGTGCGACTCGCCGTCTCGGTCGCTGACGAGGCCGACGTGGTGGTAGTGACCGGTTCGTTCTATGTGTTGTCCTCGGCTCGCGAGGCTCTCGCCGGCATGGATGGCCCGTAGCCTCCTCGCCATGAACCGAACCCTCGTCATCTGCAAGCCCGACGCCGTGGAACGCGGCCTGGTCGGGGAGATCATCGGCCGCTTCGAACGACGGGGTCTGACCGTTGCGGCAGCCGAACTCCGCCTACTGGACGCCGACACGTTGGCTCGCCACTACGAAGAACATGTGGGAAAGGGCTTCTACAACGACCTGGTGGCCTTCATGTCCCGATCGCCGGCCATGGTGCTGGTCGTTGAAGGGCCCGAGGACACTTTCGCCGTGGTCCGCTCGATGATGGGGGCGACCAATCCCCGCGATGCGGCGCCGGGCACCATCAGAGGCGATTTTGGCCTCGTGATGACCGAGAATCTGGTTCACGGGTCGGATGCCAACGAATCGGCTGAGCGCGAGATCGGCATATTCTTCCCCGGCCTCTAGGCCGCTCATAGCGCTACCTTCTTCCAGAGGGAACGAATGCCCGCGGTCAGTGGTCGCGTGTACGCGGAGAGTGGCATTTAGTTGACGGACGCGTTACGTTCCCGGTAATGCCGGAGCCTCTCGCTCCGGATCTGAACCGTACGCGGTCTACCCGTGCCCGGTTTGACCGACCCGACGACATACGGAGCCCACCGGGCAATGGCCGCTACCCAAGATCGATCGGCCAGACGGCCGGTTCTCGGCTCCCGAGACATCGCAGTTGACCTCGGCACGGCCAACACGCTGGTCTCGGTGCGGGGAGAGGGCATCGTGCTCGACGAGCCATCGGTAGTGGCCGTCAACGCGCTGGACGGAACCCTTCTGGCCGTCGGCGACGAAGCCAAGCGAATGATCGGCCGGACGCCCGATCACATCCGCGCCGTGCGCCCCCTCAAGGACGGCGTCATCGCCGACTTCGAGGTCTGCGAGAAGATGCTCCGCTACTTCATACAGCAGGTCCACAGTCGCAAGTGGGCCAAGCCGCGAATGGTGATCTGTGTCCCGTCAGGGGTTACCGGCGTGGAGCGAAGAGCTGTCCAGGAGGCAGCCGAGTATGCGGGAGCCCGCCCCCCCGCCTACATCATCGAGGAACCCATGGCGGCCGCCATCGGAGTTGGCCTACCGGTTGCCGAGCCCACCGGTTCGATGATCGTCGACATAGGTGGCGGTACCACCGAGGTGGCCGTGATCTCCCTAGGTGGTGTGGTGGCTGCCCAGTCCACCCGGGTAGGTGGCGATGAGATGGACGACGCTGTCAAGCAGTTCCTCAAGAAGGAAAAGGGCGTCGATGTCGGAGACCGAACCGCGGAGAACATCAAGATCCGCCTCGGGTCAGCCCACCCCCTGACTCAGGAGATCCGAGCCGAGGTCAGCGGACGAGGCCTCCGTTCCGGGCTGCCCGAAGCGGCAGTCTTCACCACCCGTGAGATCCGCGAAGCGCTCGAGGAACCCGTGTCGGCCATCATCGATACGGTGAAGGTCACCCTAGATCGGACGCCACCCGAACTAGCCGCTGACATCATGGACCGAGGCATCACCTTGGCTGGTGGCGGGGCCCTGCTGATCGGACTGGCCGACCGGATCCGCGCCGAGACCGGCATGCCGGTCTGGATGGCTCCCGATCCGCTGCGGGCTGTGGCCATGGGAGCCACAGCGGTACTCGAGGAGTTCTCGCGCTTCGGGGACATGATCTTCGGCGACGACGCCGAGTAGGCGACCGTGGCGGCCCCTCGGCCCACGGGCGTTCCCCGTTCCACCCTGCTGATTCTGATCGCTGCGGCCCTCACGCTGCTCACCCTGCAGTACCGGGGGGTGGAACCGTTGGGTGCATTCCAACGGGGCGTGCGCGACGTAATCGAACCACTCCGGACAGTCAGCGACCGGGTGGCGTCACCCGCACGCTCTGCCTGGAACGGACTCTTGAACTACGACGACCTAAGGGCCGAGAACGAACGTCTGGCCGCCGAGCTGGCCCGCATGCGGGGCCGGCGCCTTTCGGCAGAAGCGGATGAGGAGCTACTGGAACGGCTTCTGGGCGAGGTCGACATCGGCTTTGCCGACCTCGACACGGTGGTAGTCCGGATCCTGGGGACGCCGCCTGGGAACTTCGCCACCCACACCATCGAGGTCGACAAGGGGACTGATGACGGCCTTGCCGAGGGCATGCCTGTGGTGACCGGCGCCGGTCTGGTGGGACGCCTGGAATCGGTGGACCGAGCCCGCTCGACGGTTCGGTTGATCACCCATCCGGAGTTCCGGGTGGGTGTGCGGCTGGTGGGCTCCCAGGACGAGGGGCTGGCCCATGGAGGAGGACGGACGGGCTTCCTGGTGATCGACGCAGGGGTACGGGCCGACGCAATCGTTGGGGCCGGTGAGGTGGTGGTGACCTCCGGCGGGCGCAGCCGGTTCCCGGCTGACATCCCTGTCGGTCGGGTCTTGGATCCGGGCGTTGGCAGCGATTTCCAGCGAGAGATCGTCGTCGAGCCGTCGGCCTCTCTCGAGAATCTGAGCTTCCTGAACGTGCTCCTGGTGACCAAGGAGCGGACCTTTGATCCGTCGGTACTGCTGGACCCGGGGGAGCGCTCGAGATGACCGGCCGGTTCCGTGTGTTAGCTCTGCTCCTGACCGCAGCCGTGCTCCAGGCGACGTTGTTCGATGAGATCCGACTTGACGGGGTATCCGTCGAATGCCTCCTACTGGTGTCGGTGCTGGCCGGCTTCCACGGAGGCCCGGAGCGGGGCGCCACCGTGGCCTTTCTGGCCGGCCTGCTTCACGACTCCGTGGGTTCCACGCCACTCGGGGTGCATGCGCTGGTCTATGCGCCAATGGCCGCCATGGCCGGCCACCTCTCGGTCCGTCTGGTCGAGGGGGCCCGGGCGTTGACCATGGCGGGCCTGGTTGGCGCGGTCATGGTGGGTGTGACCGCAGCAGCGGGTGTCGGAGCGTTGTTTGGTCTACACCCGGTCAGTGGGTTCGACCTGATGACTACGGCGGTCATTGCCGCGCTGTCCACCCTGGTGATTGCCGGTCCGACGAGCAGAGTCGTGCGATGGGCTATTACCGGCGGCCTTCCAGTTGACATCTCCCTGACTGAGGGACCTGCCGCGGACGGGTCGTTAGGAAGGTGAACGAGGTCAGTCGCTACCGGATGCGAGTTCTGGCCATCATCGGCCTCTCGATGTTGGCGGTCCTTGCGGCCCGGCTCTGGTACCTACAGGTCATGGTGAGCGAAGAGGCCGTAGCCGCTGCGCGAAGCAATATCACCAGGGTCATTCCGGTACCCGCTCCCCGTGGCCGGATTCTCGACGTGGATGGTCGGGTGATGGTGGGAAATCGGACGACCACCGTGCTGACCATGAACCGTCACGAGCTCGGCGAGGCCGGGTTCGACGAGGACCAGACCCGAGCGATGCTGACCGAGGTGGCCGTTGAAATCAACCGGTCCGGTCAGCTCATGAAGGTCTCCGACGTGGAGCGGGCGCTACACGACCCGTCCTACGGCCGATACGACGATGTGCCCATTGCCCACGACGTAGACGGTGAACTCCTGGTGTTCTTCGGTGAGAGGCCCGATCGGTTCCCCGGCGTCAGCGTGACCGAAAGCACGGTTCGTTCCTATCTCTACGGCGACCTGGCTAGCCACGTCTTGGGGTGGGTTGGTCCGATCAATGATCTAGAGCTTCGAGAGCGTCAGCCGCCAGAGGGAAAGGGGTACCGCCTGCGCGACCAGATTGGGAAGGCCGGCGTGGAGCTGATGTTCGAAAACGACCTCCGGGGAGTGGCCGGCCGCAAAGTCGTCGAGGTGGATCGCCTCGGCGAGATCGTGCGTGAGCGCGATGACCTCTTTGTTTCGCCGATTCCCGGGGACGACATCGTCCTCTCGCTTGACGTCGACATCCAGAATCTCGTGGAGCGTGAGTTAGAGCGATCAATCGACCTCGCCCGGAGCCGTGAACCCGATCAGGATCCCGACGATCCGAACCGCCTCCTACCTGCCTTCGATGCCCCTGGGGGTGCCGTGGTCCTACTGGACCCGATGGTCGGATCAGTGGTGGCCATGGCCTCCTACCCGTCCTATGACCCCAACGACTCGATCGGTGGCTTCTCGTTCGAACAGTGGACAGCTCTGAACGACCCGGCGAACGACCTTCCGATGTTCAACCGGGCCATCCAGGGGGAGTACGCGCCTGGATCCACCTTCAAGCTGTTCACGGCCCACGCGGCCTGGCACGAAGAGGTTTTCGGGGTGGGTGCCGTGCCAAGAGCCGACGACCCGTGGGACGACCCCGGCGCCTACGTGCTCCGAGCCTGTGGCGATGTGGATCCGACCGATCCACCGCCCGGTTGTCGGTATCGCAACGCCGGAGAGAAGCAGTACGACCGCGTGGATCTGACTCGCAGCCTGACGGTGTCCAGCGACGTCTACTACTACCGGATCGGTGAATCGATCTACACCAACCCCGGACACCCGGACACCGCCATTCAGGACGCGGCGACCGAGTACGGCCTGGGCCTCGAGTCGGGCATCACGCTCCCGTTCGAGCAGGACGGCTACCTCCCCACGCCTACCAACCGCCGACTCCGCCACGAGGAAAATCCGGTGGCCTTCCCCGAGTGGGGTTGGTCGACCGGCGACAACGTGATCACGGCCATTGGCCAGGGAGAGGTCTTGGCCACGCCATTGCAGCTCGCCAACGCCTTCGCTACGTTCGCCAACGGAGGGGTTCGCTTCGCCCCGAACGTGGTCGACCGAGTGGTGGGTCGTGACGGTTCCACGGTGCGGACCTTCGGACCCCGGGCGTTGTCCACTGTGGACATCAAACCGGGTTTTCGTGCCCGCGTTCTCGAGGGCTTGAGCGGGGTGACCGCTGACGAGGAGGGAACGGCCTACTGGGCGTTCAACTCGGAGGCCACCGACGGCGTGTACTTCCCGCTGGACGAGTTCCCGATCGCGGCCAAGACGGGTACGGCTGAGGTGCGAGGCAAGGCCGACACGTCGGTATTTGCCGCCTTTGGGCCGGCCGATGCACCGACCCACACCATTGTGGCCGTCCTTGAGGAATCCGGGTTCGGATCCAGCGTGGCCGCCCCGCTGGTGGCCCGTGTCCTAAAGCAGGTTTTGGAGGACACAGTGCCCCAGGCACCACTAGCCGCCGAACGGTACGCCCGGTCAGCGGCCCTCCCGTTGTGTGTGGCCTGGCATCGTTGGCGAACTGGCGACACGCTTGACCGCTTGGAGGAGGCCGACCCCTCGTCTGGGGAGGCCGGGGGACCGGTACTGGATGCGTCGGGAAGGGTGGTGGTCCGGGGTATCCGGGTCGACTGCGAGGATTTGATCGAGGACGTGCTCGACGTCTTCGATAATGACGGGACTACCGGTGGCTCCGGTGGAGGTTCGGGCTGATGGTCGACCTACTCCGCCCTGACTACGAGACCCCGCGGGTTCTTCGTCACGTAGACCTGGTGCTCCCTGTGCTCGCGTTGGCCACCGCCGCCATCGGTGTAGTCATGGTCTATTCCGCGACTCGCGGACCAGCCACGGACCTTCGCCCGGCCGAGACGTTCTTCCTGGGTCGGCAGGCCCGGCTGGTCGGCCTGGGGGCAGGCTCCATGGTCCTGGCAGCCTGGTTCGGCCACCGGCGGCTCCAACGAATGTTGTGGTCGATCTACGGAGTGACGCTGGGCGTGCTGGTCGCCGTGCTTGCGGTGGGCAACGAGGTGAAGGGATCCCGTTCGTGGTTCCAGATCGGTAGCACCCAGTTGCAGCCTTCAGAACTAGGCAAGGTGGCACTCATCGTGGTGCTTGCCGCCTGGCTGGGTCGCACCGAGACCCCGTCAGGTCTCCGGGTGCTGGTGGCCGTGCTTCTGGTGGCCGGGCCGGTGGGTTTGATAGTGCTCCAGCCCGACCTGGGGACGGTTCTGGTCTATGGCGCGATCGCGGCGGGCATGGTCTTCGTGGCCGGAGTTAAGGGCCGGCACCTGTTGATTCTGGGCCTCTTGCTAGTGAGCGGGGTGGTCGCCGTCCTCCAGTCCGAGGTGCTGGAGGACTACCAGATCCGTCGCCTACTGGTGTTCGTTGACGATGAGACCGATACGGCAGCCAGCTACAACCTCGAACAGGCCGAGGTGGCCATTGGCAACGGGGGATTGACCGGGCGAGGCCTCTTCAAGGGGACGCAGAACAACTCTGCGCTGGTGCCCGAGCAGCAGACGGACTTCATTTTCACCGTGGTGGCCGAAGAGACAGGTTTCGTGGGCGGTGCCCTCCTCCTCGGCCTGATCGGACTACTGCTCCTCCGGGTCCTCCGTATAGGGCAGATGGCTGACGACCGGTTCGGCCTGTTGTTGTCGGCCGGCGTGTTTTCGATGCTGGCTTTCCAGGTGTTCCAGAGCGTAGGGATGTCCACCGGGATCATGCCCATCACCGGAATCCCATTCCCTCTGGTCAGCTACGGCGGATCCTCGATGCTGACAAACTGTCTGGCCCTCGGCCTCGTTCAGAGCGTGCACATGCGACGCCACCAGGTCCTGAGCCGGAGGACCGAGTCCACAAGGCGGGGCCAGCCCGCCTGATCGGTACGATAGTGAATCATGAGTTCGCTCTGGTCTGAACTCGAGCGTGTCCTCGGCGAGGTCCAGAAGCCGGCCCGCTACATCGGCTGCGAGGACGGTATGACCGTCCCCGATCACCATCCCGACGCAGTGGCTTGGCTCCTGCTCTACCCGGACACCTACGAAGTCGGCCTTCCCAACCAGGGTCTTCAGATCCTGTACGAAATCCTCAACGAACGGTCCGATGCGGTGGCCGAGCGTAGCTATGCCCCGTGGACCGACCTGGCCGAGGTGCTACGTCGTGAGGGCCTGCCGTTGTTCTCGGTCGATACGCACCGACCGGCACGCGACTTCGACATCCTGGCCTTCAACTTGTCGGCTGAGCTGGTGTTCACCAACGTGTTGGAGTGCGTGGATCTGGCTGGCATCCCGGTCCGGACCGCCGATCGCACCGACGACGACCCGTTGGTGCTGGTGGGCGGCCACTGCGCCTATAACCCCGAGCCGCTGGCCGACTATGTAGATGCGGCGGTGCTGGGCGACGGCGAAGAGGTGGTTGGTGAAATCACCGAGGTGGTGGCCGCCTGGAAGGCCGCCGGTGGTGGCCTCCGAGGCGGCCTGCACAGACGTCTAGGCATGGTGGCAGGCGTGTACGTCCCGTCGCTTTACGAAGCGACTTTCGCCGATGGGCGCCTTCAAGGCGTTCGGCCGAGGCCTGAGTCGACAGAGGTCGTCGAGGTGGTCGAGAAGCGAACGGTGGCTGATCTGGCCGATTGGCCGTACCCGAAGAAGCAACTGGTGCCGGTGACCGAGGTGGTCCATGACCGTCTCAACGTGGAGGTGTTCCGGGGCTGTACCCGGGGTTGCCGCTTCTGCCAGGCCGGCATGATCACCCGGCCGGTCCGCGAGCGGCCTGCCGGCCAGGTTCGGACCATGGTCTCGGAGGGCCTGAAGCGAACGGGGTATGACGAGGTGGCCCTCACCTCGCTTTCTACTGCTGACTTCAGCGGCATCGAACAGGTTGTGGCTGAAACGGTCGCCGATGACGCCTGCGGGCAGGTCTCGGTGTCGCTGCCTAGCCTGCGGGTTGATGCTTTCACGGTGGGTATCGCCGCCGAGATCCAGAAGGCGCGACGAACCGGATTGACCTTTGCCCCTGAGGCGGGTTCCTGGCGCATGCGACAGGTCATCAACAAGCTCATCCGCGAAGAGGACCTCTACGCGGCGGTCGAGGCGGCCTACTCGCAGGGCTGGCGCCGGGTGAAGCTCTACTTCCTAACCGGTCTCCCGACAGAGACCGACGAGGACACGCTGGGCATCCTCCACATGGCTCGTCGATGCGTAGAGGTCGGGCGCCAGCACATCCGGAACCCGTCGGTCACGGTGTCGGTGGGCGGGTTCGTTCCCAAGCCGTTCACACCTTTCCAGTGGTTCGGGCAGAACACGGAGACTGAATTGCGTCGGAAGGTGGGCGTGCTTCGCGATGAACTTAAGCGCGACACCAAGGGCTACCGGGGAGTGCAACTCAAGTGGCACGATCCGCGGGCCACGGCCATCGAGGGCCTGCTGAGCCGCGGTGACCGCCGTCTTGGCCCCGTGGTGGAGGACGTCTGGCGATCCGGCGGGGTGTTCCAGGAGTGGAGCGAGCACTTCAATCTTGAACTCTGGACCGATGCCCTCGAACGGCAGGGCCTGACCCTCGAAGAGATGGTGTACCGCCACCGAACCGAGGACGAGGCCTTTGCCTGGGACCACCTTTCGGCGGGCCTCCACCGGGACTTCTTGTGGCAGGACTGGCGTGATGCCTTGGAGGCCGTGGGTCTCGAGGACTGCCGGTGGACGCCGTGCTACGACTGCGGGGCCTGCACCGGCTACGGGATCGAGCACGTGGTGGCCTCCGCGGTACCGCCAGCTGGTGGAAGCCAGGGAACCGGGCAGGATCTGGTCGGCGGCGGGGAGGTGCCGGTTCTGCTCACCGCTCGACCCGATACCAGCCAGCCCAATAGGGGTGCGCCGGCTCCGGTGGGGAGTGCGTGATGCGCATCCGGATTCGGTTCCACAAGAAGGGGAAGGTTCGTTTCACC
This sequence comes from Acidimicrobiales bacterium, assembly GCA_030747595.1. NCBI lineage: Bacteria > Bacillati > Actinomycetota > Acidimicrobiia > Acidimicrobiales > Acidimicrobiales bacterium. The sequence goes on from JASLKK010000006.1 coordinate 17,495, forward strand.
AGCCACCGGGACGTCGCCCGGATCTGGGAACGGGCCTTTCGCCGTGCCGGGATTGCCGTGGCCTACAGCCAGGGTTTCTCTCCGAGGCAGAAGTTGTCGTTCGGGCTGGCCCTGTCGACAGGCCACGAGTCCGAAGCGGAGTTCCTGGACGTGGAAGTGGTCGAGGACCGTTTCTGCGACGGTGAGGCCTGGGCAGACGGCCGGGGCGTGGCCCTGGGAGCTGAGTTGGTCGAGACGTTGAGCGCCGCACTGCCTATCGGGATCGACGTGGTGGCCGTGGCGCCCATCGAGAAGGGCGAATCGCTGCAACAGGTCGTCGTGGCCTGCACGTGGTCGATGGATGTCGATGACATCGACCGGGCGGATGCTGAAGCGTGGGTGGCCGACGTGCTGTCCCGCGCCGAGATCGTCGTCGAACGCGAACGCAAGGGGAAGCCGGTCATTGAGGACCTGCGACCCCATGTTCACGCTCTCGACGTCACCGGGATCACGGAGAACGGGGTTCGGCTGTCGGCCGACCTCGGGACCCAGCCCCGCGCACTCAGGCCGTCAGAGTTGCTGACTGCGGTGGATCCGCCGTTGGTGGCCCGGACTGTGTGCAGGATGAACCAATGGACGTCGCAGGGACCCGACCGCGAAGAGCCGTTGACGGCCCCGGTCATCCCTGCCCCGCCGGCACGATTGCCGGCGTGATGAGAAGGGAATACAGCAATGAGCGAGAACGAAGAAGGGGCCCGGACCAACGGGCCCAGAGACACCGGATCAACTGATCCTGGTGAGCGGGGCGACGAAAGCCGCTCCGCGGCCACGTCCCGTCACGATTCTGGTGGCGGGGAAACAAGACCGAAGATCGGCGACAGCCGCCCCGCACCTGACGGTCCCGACGGTGGACGCAGGCCCCAGATCGGTGACAGCCGTCCGGCGCCCGATGCCCGCCCGTCTGGCGATGGCGCCAGTGGCAACAAGGAGCGAAACCAGGGCGGTGACGGTGATGCGGGTTCTGGCTCGGGACGTGGTCGACGTCGCCGTCGTGGTGGCCGTGGCCGCGGCCAGGGCGGAGAACGCCAGAACCAGCAGAGAGGCGAGCAGCAGGGCGGTGGCGGCCGTGGCCGCCAGCGTGGCGGCAACCGCCCGGTAGAAGCGGTCACCGATGATGCGCCGGTAGAGCTCGACGAGGAAACCCTCCGGAGCCGTCGTGGTCGAGAGCGCCGAGGCAAGCCCATTGGCCGCTACACCATGTGTGTGAGCGTGAGTGGTGGGATCACCCAGATCGCCGTGTTGGAGGGCCGCCAACTCATCGAGCACTACCTGTCGCGTCCTGCCGACGATGTGACCGAGATCCACGGCAACGTGTACCTCGCCAAGGTCCAGAACGTGCTGCCCGGTATGGAGGCGGCCTTTGTCGACATTGGAACCCCGAAGAACGCGGTGATCTACCGGGGTGACCTCCAGTACGACGACAAGGAGTTCGACAGCAAGGGTCGCCCCCGTATCGAACAGGTGCTGAGGGCGCGTCAGACGATCCTGGCTCAGGTCACCAAGAACCCGATCGCCCACAAGGGAGCCCGCCTAACCCAGGAGGTCTCCCTTCCCGGGCGGTTCGTGGTGTTGGTGCCCAACAGCACCACCTACGGTATCTCCAAGCGCCTACCGGAGTCCGAGCGCAAGCGCCTTCGCAACATCTTGGATCGGGTGAAGCCCAAGCAGCACGGAATTATCGTTCGGACAGCGGCCGAGAACATCACTAAAGAGGAGATCGAGCGCGACGTGCGTCGGCTCCTCAACCAGTGGGAGGAGATCGAGAAGCTCGCCGAACGCTCACAGGCGCCAAGCCTGTTGTACCGCGAGCCCGAGATGGCGTTCCGATTCATCCGCGAGGAGTTCAACAAGGACTTCCGTGGTGTGATCATCGACGATCCCGACATGTTCGAGCGGGTACGGACCTACGTGGAGAGTGTGAACCCGGCATTGGTGGATCGCATCTCGTACCACGATCCCGAGACCGAGTCGTTACCCCTGTTCGAACGCCACCATGTGCACGAGCAGTTGCGAAAGGCGCTGGACCGCAAGGTCTGGCTGCCATCGGGTGGGTCGCTCATCATCGAGCACACCGAGGCCCTGACCGTCGTCGACGTGAACACTGGCAAGAACGTGGGACGCTCCAGCCTCGAGGAGACGGTGTTTCGAAACAACCTCGAAGCGGCTGAGGAACTGGCCCGCCAGCTACGACTCCGAGACATCGGCGGCATCATCGTGATCGACTTCGTTGACATGGAGGTCCGATCCAACCGGGAGGCCGTGGCCACCACCCTGCGCGACGCCTTGGCGCGGGACAAGACCCGGACCCAGGTGTTCGACATCTCCGACCTCGGCCTGGTCGAGATGACCCGAAAGCGCATCGGCGAAGGGTTGCTGGAGTCGTTCGCCAACGCATGCGCCGACTGTGGTGGGCGTGGCGTGCACCTCAACGACGAGTTGCTGGCCGGCTCCGGTCGGGCGGGCCGACGATGAACGCCCGGACGACGATGCGAATTGGGCGGCAACGGTCACACCGCCGCCACTCGGTGGCCGGTGGGGGCCCCGTCGGCCACCGGTAACCTGTGTCCACTATGTACGCAGTTATCGCCACGGGCGGAAAGCAGTACCGGGTCGAAGAGGGCCAGCGAGTCCTCGTCGAGCGACTGGGAGCGGTGGACAGCGAAGTCGAGTTGACGCCGGTGATGGTGGTCGATGGTGATGACGTGCTGGCCACCCCCGCAGCTCTCTCCGGTGCGAGCGTGTCGGCACGCATCATCGGTGATGCCAAGGGTCCGAAGATCCGGGGCTTCACCTACAAGAACAAGAGCAACCAGCGTCGCCGGTGGGGTCACCGCCAGCATCTGGCCGAAATCGAGATCACTGGGATTACGAGGGGCTGACGACATGTCAAAGACCAAGGGCGGCGGCTCAACCCGCAACGGCCGTGACTCAAATGCACAGCGACTGGGCGTGAAGGTCTACGACGGCAGCGAGGTCACTGCAGGAAGCATCATCATGCGGCAGCGGGGCACCAAGTTCCACGCCGGTGAAAACGTGGGCCGCGGAGGCGACGACACGCTGTTCGCTACTGCTGACGGTCGCGTCAAGTTTGGCCGACGTGGTGGTCGCAAACTGGTCGACATCATCGTCGACTGATCAATTCGCATATGGGCCGCCTTCGGGCGGTCGGAAGATGACGCACCGTTTCGACGGTGCGTCATCTTCGTTTTCGGATGGAGATCAGTCCAGGCCCACCCCAACCGGCAACTGGTCATCGGGCCACCCGAGAAGGCGCACGCCGGACCGGCAGGCGAACCGATCGGTCATGCCTCCCACGTAACGCACCGCGGTGTGCACGATCGCCGGACGACCGGTGTCGTCGCCGGTCCCACTGTCGATGGCGTCGACGGGAAGGTCTTCGGGGTGAGCGACTAGATGGTCCACCAGGGCCTGAAGAAGACTCACCACCCGCCCGGCCTGTTCGACGGACGCGGGCCGCAGGTAGATCCGCTCATAGTCGAAGCTTCGAAAGGCAGCTAGAGCGTCGGCAGTATCGGGGTCCATGCCGATACGCCCCGAGATCGCCGAGGCGGTGACGACGCCGTCGATGAAGGTCGCCAACTGGTCTCTGCGCGAGATCCCACACCGTTGGACGACGCCGTCCGGCAAGTCGGTGGCCGAGACGATGCCGGTGTGAACAGCATCCTCGAAATCGTGGCAGACGTAGGCGATCCGGTCGGCCCAACTAACCACCTCACCTTCCGGGGTGGCCGGTGCCGGGCGGGACCAGGAATGGTTCCGAATCCCGTCAAGGGTCTGGGTACACAGGTTCAGTGGAGCCAGGGTGACATCGGCGCCCCACTGGGCGTGGTCGTAGCCACCGTCGACGTAGGGCGAGAGCGCATCCTCGCTCGCGTGGCCTCCCGGCCCGTGGCCACAGTCATGGCCGAGGGCTATGGCTTCGGCCAGGGCCACGTTGAGGCCGAGGCGGGTAGCGATGGCCCTCGACACCTGTGCAACCTCGAGGGCGTGGGTGAGGCGTGACCGTTGGTGGTCCTCGGGAAACACGAACACCTGGGTCTTCCCGGCTAGACGTCGGAACGCCGTCGCATGGAGGATCCGGTCGCGGTCTCTCTCGAAACAGGTACGGAAGTCGTCCGGTGCCTCCTCGATGGCACGGTCCCCTCCGCCGTCGGCTCGGGTAGCACCGTCAGTGGGAGGTACCTCGTAACCGGCATCGCGGTCGGGGCGGGCGAAGTCGGCTACCGGGCCGATGGCCGCGTGGCTATCGTGGTGGGCGGTCCGCACATCGGTGGCGCCGGGTGTGGCGTGCCCGTCCATGGTCGAGGCCCAGGCTCGGGCCCGTTCCGAGGCGTCCTGATTGGTCATCGGACCACCCTACGGAGCCAAATCTCGGGCCCGTGGCGTCAGCGGGTCCTCAGTAGGCTCCGGCCCATGTCAGAGAGCCATACCTCCCGGAGTGGAGGGTCCCAGTTCGTCGACGAGTGCGGGCTGAACGTCCACGGCGGCGACGGCGGAGCTGGAGCAGTCTCGTTTCGTCGTGAGGCCCATGTCCCCAAGGGCGGTCCCGACGGCGGCGACGGCGGTGACGGCGGCAGCGTGTGGCTGGAGGCCGATCACAACGTGGCGTCCCTTCTCTCCTTTCGGGACCATCCCCATCGACGGGCCGGCAACGGGACCCACGGGTCGGGTGGAAAGCGCCACGGGAAGGCCGCCGGAGACCTCGTGATCAAGGTTCCCGAAGGCACGACAATCCACGACCTCTACTCAGGGGAGGTGCTCGCCGATCTGGTCCAACACGGTGACCGTTGGTTGGGTGCCGAGGCAGGTTGCGGCGGACGGGGCAACGCCAAGTTCCTCAGCAATCGACGGCGGGCACCGGCGTTCGCCGAGCAGGGCGAAGAGGGCGAGGAACGATGGCTAAGCCTTGAGTTGCGTCTCATGGCCGACGTGGCACTCGTGGGGTTCCCCAACGTGGGCAAGAGCACGCTGATCTCGAGAATCTCGGCAGCCAAGCCCCGCATTGCCGACTATCCCTTCACCACGCTGGAGCCCAACCTCGGCGTGGTTCGTCCCGCCGACCGCCCCGAGTTCGTGGTAGCCGACATCCCCGGCCTAATCGAGGGAGCCAGCGAGGGGAGGGGACTGGGCCACCAGTTCCTCCGGCACATCGAGCGGGCTCGGGTCCTCCTGGTGCTGCTGGACCTGGCGCCCACCGCCATGGACACGCCGCAGCGTCAGCTTGACGTCCTGCTGGGAGAGTTGGAGGCCTACCGGCCTGATCTGTTGAACCGACCTCGTCTGGTGGTGGGTTCACGGATCGACGTGGCTGAACCCTCGGCCATTGAAGCGTTGCCCGCCGATGCCAGTTCGTCCGTTTCGGCTATGACCGGTGAAGGCCTTGAGAGCCTCGTCCACGCCATGGCCGATCTGGTGGTCGAGGCTCGGGAAGCGCCGGTAGAGCGACCCTCCATGGTCGTGCACCGGCCACCCACCGAGGACGTGGCAGTGGAGCGCGGCGAGGACGGCACCTGGGAGGTTCTAGACCGCGCCGTGGCACGGGTGGCAAACTTGAACGACCTGACGAACCCTGATGCGCTGGACTATCTCGAGGAGCGGCTCAAGCGCATGGGTGTGAACCGTGCGTTGTCGAGGGCCGGGGTACGCGATGGGGAACCGGTACGCATCGGACGCCTCGAGTTCACCTACGAGCAGGACTGACCCCGTGAAGAAACGAACCGACACCGTGGTGGTCAAGATCGGAACTTCGTCGATCACCGACGACGAGGGCGTGATCGACCGCTCCTCGGTGGGTCGTCTGTGCGACGGAGTGGCAGCGTTGCGTGATTCAGGGAGGCACGTGGTCGTGGTGACCTCGGGAGCGATCGCTGCGGGACTGCCCGAACTGGGGCTCGGTGGCGAACGCCGGCCCCGCGACGCTGTGACCCTCCAGGCTGTCTCGGCGGTCGGTCAGGGCGGTCTGATCCGCACCTACCGCGAGGAGTTGGGCCGACACGGCCTGATTGCCGGACAGGTGCTGTTGGCGCCTCTCGACTTCTTCGTGCGAGCCCAGTACCTGCATGCGCGGGGCACACTCACCCGACTTCTGGAACTGGGTGTCGTGCCCGTAGTGAACGAGAACGACGCCATTGCCGATGACGAGATCCGGTTCGGAGATAACGACCGGATCGCCGCGCTAGTGGCCCACCTTGTCGATGCGTCGACACTTGTGTTGCTGACCGACACGCCAGGCCTGCTGACCGCTGACCCCCACCTGGATGCGGGTGCATCGCTCATCGAGGAGATTGTGGAGATCGACCACGAGTTGGAGGGCCTTGCTGGAACGAGCGGGTCAGTGCGGGGAAGTGGTGGCATGGCGTCGAAACTGGCGGCCGCCAAGATCGCTAGCTGGTCGGGCGTCCGGACTGTTATTGCCGACGCGGCCCGCGAGGGAGTGATGCTTGATGCCTGTGACGGCACTTCAGGCGTCGGGACGGTGGTGCGTCCCCGGGCGGCAAGTCTCGGTGCCCGGCGGCTGTGGATTGCCTTCGCCGTCGGTTCATCGGGTCGGATCACCGTTGACGCCGGTGCCCGACGGGCGCTCGAGGAGCGGCGGGTGTCGTTGCTCCCGGCCGGTGTGGTGGACGTGGACGGCACCTACGAGGCCGGTTCGGCCGTCGAGGTATGCGATCCGTCAGGGTCGGTGTTCGCCAAAGGCATCGTGCGCCACGACTCATCCATTCTGCGTGCCCATGCGGGCCGACGGACCGGCGACCTGCCTGACGGTATGGCTCACGAAGCCATTCACGCCGACGACCTGGTTGTTTTGCCCTGACGTAGAGGCCGACGGTTAGCGATTGCCGAGTCGACGTTGGGCGCCCCGGATGTCGGTGATGAGGCTGCGGGCCTCGGCGACCCCTGTGACCGAGGCGACGGTCACGTAGGCCAGGCCGGCAACCATCACGCTCAGTGGTGCCGCCGCCACGTCGGGCAGGCCACCTGTGGCCCAGCGGGCAGTCATGGCGACGACCACGGCGGTGGCTACCGGCCAGGCCAGCGGACCCATCACCGACGACGGACCAGTAGGCGCGCCGAGTACTCGACGGGTTCGACGGGCCAGCAGAGTCAACTCGGTCCAGGCGGCTACCGCTGAGCCGAGGGCCAGGCCGACCGCACCCAGATGCGGGTCGAGCGACCCCGAGCGGATGCCTTGGCTGAGGGGGCCGAACCAGCCGTCCCCGGCGACAGTCATCAGTTCGCCGGCATGCACGGTGATCCGATCCATGGGAAACATGACGGTGAGGCCGATGACGGCCGCTAGGCCGACGCGCACCGCGGCGATACGGGCCGGGCCAACGGTGTCGCCAACCGCGTACAGGGAGTTCTGGTGGATCCGTGAGGACGCCACGGCCGGCAGGCCAAGGGCGTAGGCGCCCAGCACCAGAGACACGGCCCGGGCGTCGTCACCGTCAAACGCCCCCCAGCCGAACAACGCGCCGACGATGGACTCTCCGAGTACCAAGAAGGCCACCGTCGAGAATGCCACGTAGAAGGCTGTGCGCTGGCGGGCTCGTAGCGAGGTGGCGGCCAGCTCGGAGGCAGATGAGCGAGACATCCCGGGAAGCGACGCGGCAGCCACACTGGTGGCGAACAGTGCCACCGGGAGGCCGTAGAGCATCTGGGCCGACAGCAGGCCGGCTACCGCTCCTGTGGCCAGCAGCGATGCCAGTATGAGGTCTAGATAGCCGGAGAGTTGGAGGACGCCCCGACCCAGTACGGCCGGTCCGAATCGCCGTCGCACGTCGGCTACCGACGGATCGCCACGTCCGATGGTCCGTCCGATCCAGGGCCGCAGTTCGGGTGCGAGCCGGCGGACGGCGATGGCCTGTACACCGAACTGGAGGACCCCGCCGACTACCAGGCCCCACGCCAACCCGGTGGCGGTCCGGGTCGGTGACCAGTCGCCGGTGAGGGCGGCGACCAGCACGGCGATCTGGGCCACGTTCCAGAGCACGGGGGCCACGTACGGCAGGAAGAACCGGCCGTGGCTGTTCAGGATTCCAAGGCACCACGCCGAGAGCACCAGAAGACCGAGGCCGCCGGTGGTGATGCGGAGTAGGTCGACGGTGAGGTCGAGGCGGGCTCCCTTGAATCCGGGAGCCAGGAGGGTCGCCAGCGGTCGGGCAACCACGATGGCAACGACGACTAGCCCGCCGGCCAACGCAGTCAGGAGTCCGGCCACCGCAGCCGCCACCTTGCCGGCCTCGTCGCGCCGGCCCTCGCCCAGGAGGCGGCTGTAGACGGGAATGAAAGATGCGGACAGGGACCCCTCTCCCAACAGGTTCTGGAGCAGGTTCGGTATCCGCAGGGCCGCAGCGAAGGCATCTGCTGCCGGACCGAGGGCCAGTACGGAGCGGAGCAGCGACTCGCGGGCCAGCCCGGCCAATTTGGACAGCAGTATCCCGGCGGCCACCGCGGACGATGATCCCTCATCCTTCGGGTGCCCAATTCGGTCCACGGCCATCCACTGCACGGTAGGTGATGGCTAGCCTCCACTGAATGCAACCCGAATCTGTCGTCACCTATGGGGCCGACGGACCGGTCGGGTCCGGATCGGGTGTTGCCGACCTAGCCCGCCGTGCCAAGGCGGCCGCTCCGTCATTGGCCGTTGCCACCACGGAGGTCAAGAACGCCGCCCTGCTGGCCGCCGCCGACCGACTTCAGGCCGATGTAGCGGACCTGTTGGACGCCAATGCCGAGGACGTAGCTCGCGGCGAGGCCGAAGGGATGCCTGCCGGCATGGTCGACCGACTCCGACTCGACGAGGTCCGGGTGGCTGGCATGGCCTCCGGGCTGCGTCAGGTGGCCGACCTGGAAGACCCGGTTGGCCAGGTGACGTCTGAATGGACCCGACCCAACGGGTTGCATGTGAGCAGGGTGCGGGTGCCGCTGGGCGTGGTGGCCATCATCTACGAGAACCGCCCCAACGTGACAAGTGATGCCTTCGGCTTGTGTCTGAAGTCCGGCAACGTCGCCTTTCTCCGGGGCTCGTCCGGGGCGTTGACCTCCAATAGGGCCATTGCCGTGAGTATTCGGTCGGCGCTGGTCGATGTGGGCCTGCCTGCCGATGCGTTGGTCCTCGTCGAAGACGCCAGCCGGGAGGCCGCTGTCGAGTTCATGCAGCAGCGCGGGTTCGTGGACTGCCTCATTCCTCGGGGTGGCCCGTCGCTGATCCGATCGATCCTGGACAACGCGACGGTCCCCTACGTGATCGACGGAGATGGGAACTGCCATGTCTACGTGGACGAGGCAGCTGACCTCGCCATGGCCACCGACATCATCGTGAATGCCAAGGTCCAGCGACCATCCGTTTGTAACGCAGCGGAGAGCCTTGTGGTTCATGCCGGCGTGGTCGACCGGTTCCTTCCGCTGGCCGCCGAGGCGCTGGCCGGGGTCGAGTTGGTGGGCGACGAACGGGCCCGGGCTGTGGTGCCGTCCATTGGTGAGGCCGTGGAGGCTGACTGGTCAACCGAATACGGCAACCTGAAGCTCTCGATCCGGGTGGTTGACGACCTCGACGAGGCCATTGCCCATGTGAACGAGACCGGTTCGGGCCACAGCGAGGCCATCGTGACCGATGACGAGGCGGCTGCGATTCGGTTCACCGGTGAGGTCGATGCGGCGGCGGTGTTGGTCAACGCGTCGACTCGTTTCGTGGATGGTGAGGAGTTCGGCTTTGGAGCCGAGATCGGGATCAGCACCCAGAAACTCCACGCCCGAGGTCCCATGGGGCTCGAGCAGCTCACCACTGAGAAGTACGTCGTCAGGGGTAGCGGCCAGATCCGTCGTTGAGCCTCGGTGAAGCCGGTCTGCCGTCCGGATGACGGACCGAAAGTGACCGCTGGGTAGCCTCCGGGAATGACCGAACCCAACGTGGAATTCGCCGATCTGGATGGGGTGCGAAGTGCTCTGGCCGACGCCGACTACCTGGCCGACGCCGGCATTGCCGGCATTGTCTACCTCGCTGAACGACTGGGCAAGCCCATCCTTGTGGAGGGGCCGGCCGGTACCGGTAAGACCCAGCTGGCCAAGAGCGTGGCCGAGATCACCGACTCCCGTCTGATCCGTCTGCAGTGCTACGAGGGGCTCGACGAGTCCAAGGCCCTGTACGAGTGGAACTACAAGAAACAGCTCCTCCGGATCCAGGCCGAAGGCACCGACGCCGCCTGGAACGACGTGGAAGATGACCTGTTCTCCGAGGAGTTTCTTTTGACTCGGCCGTTGCTGGAAGCCATTCGAGCTGAGGACCGTGTGGTGCTCCTGATCGACGAGGTGGACCGTGTCGAGGTGGAGACCGAGGCGCTGCTGTTGGAGATCCTCTCGGAGTACCAGGTGTCGATCCCTGAACTGGGAACGGTGCAGTCGACCCAGATCCCGATGGTATTCCTGACGTCGAACGGTACCCGTGAGCTCTCCGAGGCACTGAAGCGGCGTTGCCTCTACCTATACATCGACTACCCGGACCTCGACCGTGAGCGTCAGATCGTCACCGCCAAGGTTCCCGGGATCGATGCGAACCTGGCAGACCAGGTGGCCCGGATCGTCCGGTCGATTCGCCAACTGGACCTCAAGAAGGACCCGTCGGTGTCGGAAACCCTCGACTGGGCCCGCACTCTGGTGCTGCTCGGCGTCGAGCAGATCGACGCCGCGGTGGCCACCGAGACAGCCAACGTGTTACTGAAGTACCGCACCGACATCGAGAAGGCAGTCAAGGAGTTCGCCGACAACCCCGACGAGCTGGCCGGCCCGGTGGGCTGATCGAGGGACCTCCCTTCCATGACCATTGCCAGCACGTCAATTGACGGCGCCCCCATCGCAGCCGGTGATCGGCCGTTGTTGGACCTGCTGAGCGGCTTTATCGAGGAACTCCGCAACGCTGGTCTTCCGGTGAGCCTGACGGAAAATCTCGACGCCATGGAGGCCGTCACCCACATCCCGCTCGAAGATCGGGAGGCATTCAAGTACGCGTTAGGGGCCACGCTGGTCAAGAACCACAGCCACTGGCGTGCCTTCGAGGTGGTGTTCGAGGTCTACTTCTCGCTACGGGGACCGGAGTACGAGATCGTCGACGGCGACCCGTCGGCTGATTCCGGCGAAAGTGACGACGACCAGCTGCAGATGCCTGGCGAGGGTCAGGCCGGTGGCGGTGGTGGCGGCGGCATGTCGGCGCTGACCCCCGAGCAGTTGGCCGAAATGCTGTTCAAGGCGCTCATGCAGGGCGACGATGCGATGCTTCGGGCGTTGGCCCGCCAGTCGGTGATGCGCTTTGCCGGGATGGAACCCGGGAGGCCGGTGGGCGGGACCTACTACCTGTACCGAACACTGCGGAACCTGGATCTCGCCGGGATGCTGGATCGTCTCATGGAGGCGACCCGAGAGGATGCACCTGAGGACCTGACGCCACTGGAAGAGCGGCTCGAACGCGACGAGTTCAACGACCGCATGGACCGCCTCAAGCAGGAGATCGAAGCGGAGATCCGTCGACGACTGGTTGCCGATCGGGGTGTGGAGGCCATGGCCAAGACACTCCGCAAGCCGTTGCCTGAGGACGTCGACTTCATGCACGCCTCACGCGAGGAGATGGCGAACCTCCGCAAAGCCATCTATCCGTTGACCCGAAAGTTGGCCGTACGCCTGGCCCGCAAGCGGCGTCACGGTCGCAAGGGCCCACTGGACTTCCGCAACACCATGCGACACTCGCTGAGCTACGGCGGGGTTCCGGCTGAGCCGAAGTTCAAGTTCCCCCGCCCGGCCAAGCCGGAGATCATGGTGGTGGCCGACATTTCAGGTTCGGTGGCCGCCTTCGCCCGCTTCACCCTGCATCTCGTCTACGCCCTCAGCGGCCAGTTTTCCAAGGTTCGATCGTTTGTGTTCATCGATGGCTTAGACGAGGTGACCCGCTTTTTTGAGGGGGTGGAGGACATCGGCCAGGCCGTGCACCGGGTCAACACCGAAGCCGACGTCGTGTGGGTCGACGGTCATTCGGACTACGGCCACGCCTTCGGGGTGTTCTGGGAGAAGTATGGGAAGGAGGTCGGCCCCAAGACCACGGTACTGATCCTCGGTGATGCCCGGAACAACTATCACGCCTCACAGTCGTGGATCATCAAGGACCTAAAGCACCGGGCCCGCAAGGTCTTCTGGTTGAACCCCGAGCCACGCGCCTACTGGGACACCGGAGACTCGATCGTGGGGGAGTACGGCACGTGGTGCGAAGGGGTTCACGAGGTTCGCAATCTCCGCCAACTCGAGGCATTTGTCGAGAACCTCGTCTGACCCGAGACCACCTGATGGGGCCTCCCGATGGGGGTCAATGCGTCAGATCAGTGGGTGCCGTTACGGAGCAGTTCGGCGACCCGGAACGCCAAGTCGACGCTCTGGCTCCCGTTGAGGCGGGGATCGCACATCGTTTCGTAGCGGTTCGCGAGGTCGGCGGTGACCACCTCGGCGCCGCCACCCAAACACTCGGTGACGTCGTCCCCGGTGAGTTCGAGGTGCACGCCACCTGGATGGGTTCCGGCGAAGCGGTGGGCGGCGAAGAAACCCGACACCTCGGCCAGAACATCTTCAAAGTGACGGGTCTTGCGTCCGTCGTCAGCAGTGAAAGTGTTGCCGTGCATCGGGTCGCACACCCACACGACGGGGTGGCCCGACTCCTTGACGGCAGTAAGCAATGGTGGCAGGCCGTCGACGACTTTGGTTGCACCCATGCGGGTGACCAACGTCAAGCGGCCGGGAATCCGTTCGGGGTTCAGAGCCTCGCAAAGGGCGATGACGTCCTCTGTGGTCGCTGTGGGGCCAACCTTGCAGCCCAGCGGATTAGCCACGCCGCGCAGGAACTCGACGTGGGCGCCGTCCAGTTGACGGGTCCGTTCGCCGATCCAGAGCATGTGGGCAGAACAGTCCACCCAATCGCCGGTGAGTGAGTCCCGGCGGGTGAGGGCCTCCTCGTAGTCGAGTAGGAGGGCCTCGTGACTGGTGTAGAAGTCGACCTGTCGGAGGTCGGTCAGGGTCTCGCTGTTGATCCCGCAAGCTGACATGAACTGCACGGCCCGTTCGATCTCCTCGGCGATGGCGGCGTAGCGCTGCCCGGCCGGGCTTGCGGCCACGAACTCACGGTTCCACTGGTGGACCCGTGACAGGTCGGCGAACCCCCCCTTGGTGAAGGCCCGCAGGAGGTTCAGGGTGGCGGCCGCTCGGTGGTAGGCGGTGAGTAGGCGCTCGGGATCAGCTGCGCGTTCCTCGGCGGTGAACCCGACATCGTTGACGATGTGCCCACGAAACGACGGCAGTTCTATGCCGTCGATGGTCTCGGTGTCACTCGATCGGGGCTTGGCGAACTGGCCGGCGATCCGACCGACCTTCACCACCGGAACGCCGGTGTAATACGTGAGCACGACGGCCATCTGGAGGATGACCCGAAGCCGGTCCCGGATGGAGTCGGCGGAGGTGTCGAAGGACTCGGCGCAGTCGCCGGCTTGGAGCAGGAAGGCCCGCCCGGCAGCCACGTCAGCCAGTCGGCTGGTCAGTTCCCGGGTCTCGCCGGCGAACACCAGTGGCGGAAGTGACGAGAGCTGTTCGAGGACCGCTTCATGGGCGTCGCCGTCTGGCCACTGGGGCTGCTGGAGGGCGGTACGGTCCCGCCACGTGCGGGAGGTCCAGGTGGACTGGGAGGTGCTCACGGTGGATCAGCCTAGGGGTGACGGTTCGCGGCACCGCAGAGGTTTGCGTGGGTTCGCCTATCGACGACCGTCTGAGGAACCGTTCAGCGATCGGGTCGGTCCGACCGCCGGGGTTCAGGCGACGTCGCTGTACTCGCTGGCCCGGTCGCGCACCGTGGTCACGGCACGCTTCACCAGACGGCGGGCGGCTTCGGCGGTAACGCCCAGATCTTCACCGACCTCGCGGTAGCTCCGCTTACGGCCATCGGTGAGGCCGAAGCGCTGCTCGACGGCGTAGCGGGCCCGGTTGTCTAGAACGTCCAGGAGGCTGGTGGCCATGTCGTTCTCGGCCATAGCCATCACCTGGAGCTCGGGACCCGGGGTGGAGTCAGGGAGCAGGTCAACCAGCTCGTTGCTGTCATCGTCACCAATGGTGCGGTCCAGCGAGGTGGGGGTGGTCAGACGGTGCAGGCGTGCGTGCTCCTCGTCGAGCTCATCGCCATTACCCGATACGGCCCGCAGGGCGGCCCGCAGGCTGGCCGAGCGGTCGCCGGGAAGACGCACCAGGCTGGCCTTCTGGTCCAGCGCCCGGCCGATGGCCTGACGGATCCAGAAGGTGGCGTAGGTGGAGAACTTGAAGCCCTTTCGCCAGTCGAACTTGTCGACGGCGTGCTCCAGGCCGAGGTTGCCCTCCTGGATGAGGTCGAGCAACTCCATGCCGGGAGGCAAGGGGTAGCGGCGGGCCACACTCACCACGAGGCGGAGGTTGGATCGGATAAACCGATCCTTAGCGCGGGCGGCGGCCCGGATGGGGCGCTCGATCTCGCGACCGGTCTCACCGGCCTCCTTGCGGGCACGGGCTGCAGCACCGGCCTCGATGATCTGGGACAGCTCCCGCTCTTCCTGGGCGTTCAGGAGCGGGACCATGCCGATCTCGTTCAGGTACTGACCAACGGAGTCACTCATATGCTTCTCACTCGCTTGTCTTGGCCTCGGACAGTCGCATGACGCGCGCCAAGGAGGGGATGATTTCAGGGGGGAGACGGGTTTCCGGGGCGATTGGTGGATGTTTCCGGTGATCTCGTCTGTAGATATTCAACCACATCGGGCGGGTGCTGTATAGCCCTGTCATGGTGACCTCCGTCATACGAAGATTGCATAATCCGCCCCGGGGTCCGAAAATCCTGCGTCTTCGCAGGTCAGGGGCGATGTACGGAGCTGTCGTCACAGCGGCGAGCCGCTGGCCTACCGGTAGCATCGGGCCGTGAACGGCGCCCAACTTCCGCCTGGACCGCGCCGGATCGGACTCTTTGGCGGGACGTTCGACCCTCCCCATTTAGGTCACCTAGAGGCTGCTCAGACCGCGATGGTCGATCTGGGGCTCGACGTAGTGGTTTTGGTCGTCGCCAACGACCCGTGGCAGAAGACGGCCTGCGGTCAGGACGTGACCCCGGCGGGGATCCGCCTGGCCATGGTCCGCGCTGCGGCAGAGGGGCTCGAAGGGGTGGAGGTGGACGACTTGGAGATCCGGCGGGGCGGCCCGTCCTACACGGCCGACACTGTGGACGCCTACGCCGAGACAGGCTCCAAGGACCAGTTGTTCGTACTCGTGGGAAGTGACATCGCCCCGGGGCTTGACCGGTGGGCGCGACCTGATGAGGTGCGTCGGCGTGCGACGATTGTTGTGATGGATCGACCCGGACACATCGGGCACCGTCCGCCCGCTGGCTGGGATCACGTGGTGCTCGCGGGCACGTTCCCGGATCTGGCCGGGACGGACGTTCGGGCCCTGCTTCAAGACGGCGCGAGCGCGGTTGGGGCGGTCCCTGAGGCGGTCCTCGAGTTGATTTCTGAACACGGCTTGTACGGGGCGCATTAGTGAGCAGCGATGGTCTACGAAACCCGAACCCGCCGCTCCCTAACGGTTGGAGGTGGGGCTTTCCCGCGTTGGCTGCCGCTTTAGCCATCTGGGGGGCGGTCCTCCTGATGGGCGGATTGACCACCGTTCTGGACAGCCGACGGGGTGAGACCCGTGAGGCCGTTACCGATCCGTCGGCCGCCGGGTTCGAGGCATTCGTGGAACAGACCTGGTCGATGCTGGTGGCTACCGAGGACGGGTCGGGCGACTTGGTACAGGTCGCCGTGGTGGCCGCCGCCGACCGGTCGGGTGGCGGGGGTTCGGTACTACTGCTCCCGGTGGAGACCCGGCTACCCGGCGACGGGACCGCGTCCGAATGCGAGGCGGCCTGTCGGCTGCTGGATCAGCACCGTGACGGCGGACTGGAGGCGGTCCGGATAGCCATGGCGTCGATCCTCGACGTTCAGGTGACCGGAGCGACCCTGTTGACCCCGGCCCGGTGGGAGAGTCTGGCCGGAGCCGTAGCTCCCGTGGCGGTGACCCTGGCGGAGGACCTGGTGGCCACGGCGGCCGATGGGACATCGGTGGTCCGATTTCCGGCCGGGACGGTTTCGGTGGCGGCCACCGATGTGGTGGACCTTTTCGGTTTTCCCGGTGCCGGGGATGACTCGTCAACGCAAAGGGACGTGGCCGAGCGGGCGACTCGCCAGCAGGACTGGTGGCGGGGCTGGATGGATGCCCTGCACGGAGGAGACCCCCGTGACCGCCTGCCGAAACTCGACCTCGACGTGATCGACCTGTTGGCCACCGTGGCCCGTGGCCGGGTACGCATCGTGTCCGCACCGTGGGTGGATGACGGCGCTGCGGTCGTGGTCGATGGGAGCCAGCTGACCGATGTGGTAGTCGAGATGTTCCCCTTCCCGATTCCAAGGGTGCCCGGACTCCGTCCGTCGGTCCGACTACTGAACGGCACTGGCGATCCGTCGGTCGATGGTCCGGCCCGCGAGGCGGTGCTGCGAGCCGGCGTCGAACTGGCCGTGGTGGGCAACTACCGCAATGACGGGGCGATCCAGACCCGGGTCATCTACCGTGACCCGGCACTGGAGGCGGCCGCCGAGGCGTTGGCCGCTGCGATAGGTGGCGGCGTGCTGTTCGACCAGTACCTCAGTCCGGTGACTGACCTAACGGTAGTCATCGGCGCCGATTTCCTTCTCCGGGGTTAGCGTTCAGCCGCTATGAGCGGTCAGAGCACCACCACTCCTGAAGCGTTCCCGATCCCCTCGGTCAACGAGTGGATTGACTGGGCCCGCGCTGCGGCACGTGCCGCGGATGACAAATTGGGTGGTGAGACAATCATCATCGAGGTGGGCGACGTCATCTCGGTGACCGACTACTTCGTGGTTACCAGCGGCGGCAACTCCCGCCAGGTCCGGGCCATCGCCGATGAGGTCGAGGAACAACTGACCATGCTTGACGGACCGAAGCCTGTTGGGGTCGAGGGCCGAGATGACTACCGCTGGGTCCTCATGGACTTCGGCGGCTTTGTTGTCCATGTGTTGGACGAGGAGTCACGGTCCTTCTATGACCTCGAGCGCCTCTGGAACGACTGCCCAAAGGTCGGCTGGGATCCGTCCTGACCTAGTTCGTCGTACCTGAAGCACGGCGCCCCGGCTATCGCCCGCGCCGGCGGACGGAGACGCTGACTGAGGCGTCGTCGTGGATCTCGGTCCGTACGTCGACTCCCCAGTAGCGCGATATCACCGAGGGCGTCAGCACCTCTCCTGGGGTGCCGTGCTCGGCGAGGTGGCCGTCGTCGAGCACGGCGATGCGATCAGCGAACTGCCCCACCACCGTGAGGTCGTGGAGGGCGCACACCACGGTGAGGGACCGCTCGACGCGGAGTTCGGCGATCAACTCGAGGACACCCATCTGGTGTCCGAGGTCTAGAAATGACGTGGGCTCATCTAGAACCAGCACCGGAGCGTCCTGTACGAGTGCCCGGGCCACTACCACCCGCTGACGTTCGCCACCGGAGAGCGAATCCACAAACCGGTGAGCGAAGTCGTTCAGGCCCAGGCGTTCCAGTACCGCTGAGGTTCGCCGTCGATCATCTTCCGATGTGGCGAAACGCACGCCCTGATGGGGAGAGCGTCCCAGCAGGGCGTAGTCGAATACGTCGAGCCCCGGGGGAATGACCGGGTGTTGCGGCACGACGGCTAGTCGTCGCGCCCGCTCCCGCCTTCCAAGGCCGACGCCGTCGTCGGGACCGATGGTGATGGTGCCTCGGTGGGGGACCGTTCCAGCGAGTGCCCGGAGGAGGGTGGTCTTCCCGGCGCCGTTCGGCCCGATGATCGTCGTCCACGACCCGCCTTCGACCAGGAGGTCCAGATTGTCCACGACCTGGCGTCCACCGAGGTCGACCGAGACGTCGGACCAGCGGATGTCGAGTGGTGCCCCAGGGCCGGTTGGCGAGGTCACGACGTCAACTGCCTTCGGAGGATGAGGAGAAAGAACGGCGCACCGATGAAGGCCGTAATCACCCCTATGGGCAACTCGGCCGGCGCCTGGACAGTTCGGGCGGCCACGTCAGCCAGCGCCAGGAAAGCCCCACCAAACAGCAGGGAGAGAGGTAGCACGCGTCGGTGGCTGGCCCCGGCCACCATGCGAACAACATGGGGAACGACGAGGCCGACGAATCCGATGAGACCGCTGACGGCGACAGCCGCTGCGGCGGCCAGCGACGCCACGACTAGGACGACACGTCGTGTGGCTCTCGGGTTGAGCCCGAGGGTGGAAGCCTCCTCGTCGCCAACGGCCAGGATGTCCAGGGCTCCGACCGACAGCAGCATCCCCATTGAACAAAGCACCGCGTAGGGGAGAAGTAGGCGTACCTCCCCCCACCCGGCCGTCGAGAGTCGTCCGAGTATCCAGGCGAACACCTGCTGGAGAGTCGCGGAGTTCTGCTGCTGGACGAAGGTTTGGATCGCGGTGAAGAAGTTGGCCACCGCCACCCCGGCGAGGATGAGGGTGGCCGGCGAACCGATCCGACCCCGCCGCACACTGAGCGTCCCGGCTGCTGTCACAGCCACCAGGGCGCCGGCGAACGCGGCGAACGGCACCGGGTCGATGAAGCCGAACACGTCCCGGAGTTCGGTGACGATCGCGATGGTGGCTCCCAGACCGGCACCAGCGGCGATCCCGAGCAGGTAGGGGTCGGCCAGCGGATTTCGGAACACTCCCTGATAGGCGGCGCCCGAACCGGCCAAAAGGGCGCCGACGAGAAGCCCGAGCACCACCCGAGGGGCCCGGATATCCCAGACGATGGCCTGTTCGGTCGCCGACAACGACGAGTCCACTGCAATGAGTGGCAGGCGGTCGAGGAGTTCCCTGACCACCTTCCCGAGGGGAATGGAGACCGGCCCGGTGGCTACCCCCACCACGCCGGCCACCAGGACGGCACCTACCCCGGCAAGGAGCCATGCGGCTCCCAGGCGGGAGTCCGAACGTTTGGGTATCTGGCTAGCGCTCATCGACTTGGTCACGTAGCAATCAGTCGATGGCGTTGACGGCCTCGACGATGGAGCGCAGGAACTCCACGATCCGGGGCCCCCATCGAGACGCCACGTCGTCGTCGAGTTCCACGACCCGCCCACGGGACACGGCGGTGAGGTTGGCCCAGCCGGGGCGGGCGGCGACCGCTGCGACATCCTGTGCGCAGCACTTCGTGTCGGCCAGGAAGATGATGTCCGGATCGGCGTTGAGGAGGTATTCGGCAGAGACTTGCGGGTAGCCCCAAGCGGAGCCGTCAGGATCAGCCGGATCGGCGACGTTTACCAGTCCGGCGAGGGCGTACACCTCGCCAATGAAGGTCGTCGAAGTGACGGTGTAGAGGGTGTTGTCCAGCTCGTGGTAGTAGCTCAGCGGTTGCTCGAGGGACTGGACGGAATCGGTGAGTGCCGCCATCTCAGCTTTCATCTCGGCGACCAGGGTGGCTGCGGCATCCTCATCGCCGGTTGCTGCTGCAAGTGCCTCGATCTGGGAATAGGTGTCGGCAATGGTCTGGGCTGCCCCCAGGAGAAGGGTCGCTACGCCGACGGCGTCGAGGCCGGCTACGACGTCGCCCGGGTCGTAGGAGAGGACCACTAGGTCGGGCGCAAAGCCGAGAATGGCCTCGACGTTCGGCTCGAAGCCGCTGAGATCGGTGACCGGTGCGTCGCTGGGGAAGTTGGACATGGAGTCGACGGCCACGACACGGTGGCCGGCACCGATGGCGAACAACATTTCGGTAGCCACCGTCGAAATTGACACGATGCGTTTGGGCCCGTCGTGCTCCGCTGAGTCATGATCGACGCCGGGCGACCCGGACATGGCGATCGAGGAGCCGACGCCACCGCAGGCGGATGCCATCAGCATGGCCACAAGTGCGGCTACCGGCAGGCGGAGGGTTCGGCGGATCATTGGAGGTACTCCTGTCGTCGAGGAGTCTCCGCTCGATCGGCATGTTGCTGCCGTCCGAACCGGTTCCCTGGCCTCGAGGGTTTCTGGTTCGTACGAACGGGAGCTGGTTCGGACTCGTAACCACAGTTCCTGGCTGGAGAGTGGTTCATTACCGCTGCGGGACAGCGCCGGATTCACACCGGACTTCGGTCTCCCGACCGTGCAGGCAGTTTAGCCACGGCTTTCGGGGTGACCAGCCGTCGAGCCGGCCAGTCAGGACCAGGTGACGTGGGTGAGGGTGAGGGTGGTGCAGTACCAGACGTCCTGCTGGCCGCCTGCCGACAGGAACATGCCATTGGCGATCCTCGATCCGGTGGAGACCCGGTCCAGGATGTTGCCGGTAGCTACGTCGACCACGATCAGGTCGTCGCTTCCTTCATCGGTGAAGTCGTTGATGACCATCTCTCCTGACTCGGGAAAGACCACGGGCTGCATACTGGGACGGACCTCGAGATGCCAGAGCGGCTCCATGGTGGCATCGTCGATGCCTGCCAGCCCGCCGTTGACCGAGTCCCACGCCACGGCTATTCCTGTTCCGTCGGCCAACGGGTTGGGCACGTGGACGGGCGGAGCGATGATTCCGCCGCCGGGGGTGCCGAAGGGGGCCACCTCGCGAACGTCGGTTGGGTCGTCGAGATCGATGCGCAGCAGGCGCTGCGGGCCGGGCCACGGGGCCGGACGTCGCCACGACAGGTCGGGCGGCTGATCCCACCGTCCGTTGGGTTCGGTTGTGTGGATGGCCCGCACCGAGTCGATGTCACCGCAGTCCATCACCCAGCAGGCACCGTCGGACAGGCAGGCGTCCCAGGCCAGGCCGTGCTGACCACCTGGGACACCGGCAGTCCAGGTTGTCCGGTAGCGGGGGCGCCAGTCGTCGACAAGTAGGCGGTCGTCGTCGACTACGAGGCGCCAGAGGTGCTCGGTGCCCGGGACGTACACGTGCTCGGCGCCGCCGTCGCCCAGATCACCGGCGATTCGGCCCATGGATCCTTCGGGCAGGACGAGCGGCTCGCCCACCAGTTCGAGTGTCCCAGGGGCCAGCCGGGTGATCGTGGTGCCGCCCTGGCCCTCGAGGCGGAGGTCCTTGGTGATGAGCGTGCCGTCGGCCAAGGCCAGTAGGCCGTTGTGGCTGCGGTCGACAGGAAGCTGGCGCTCGGCCAGTACCGACAGGTCGTCGGGGTCGAGGCGGTGGAGGAACGAGCCGTTGACTGAGAGGATCGAGCCGTCGGCGTGGGCCAGGATCGCCCCGCACCACACGTGCTCGCCGCACGGCAGCTCGGGTGAGGTGGCTAGTGGTGCGAGCGTGTCGGGGTCTATGCGTTGCACCCAACCAAACGGAGGAGGCCCTGTGAAGGCGGCCATTGTCCCGCCGACGTACCACTGGCCTGGATCGCGTTCGATGGCCATGACGTTCCATCGCCCGTTACGGACCGTGGTGACTGAGGCGGTGCGCGTCGCCGCATCGAGTCGACCGGTAGCGGACTTCTGGCGACGGTTGCCGCCGCACTCCACCGGCCAAGCCGACGGCCAGTACCCGGGGTGGGCTGTATCTCGATCGAGGGCGGTCATGTGCGAAGGAGACGGCGGATGGCCGTCACCACTTCCTCGATCTTCTCGTCGCCCGCCTCGTCGCCCTGCTGGACGGCCTCGCGGACGCAGTGGCTGATGTGGTCGTCGAGCAGTCCCACGCCGACACCCTGCAGGGCCTTGGTGACCGAAGAAATCTGGGTCAGGACGTCGATGCAGTAGGTCTCCTCGTCGACCAGGCGTTGTAGGCCACGGACCTGACCCTCGATGCGGCGGAGACGGACGAGGACGTCGTCCTTGGTGGGTGCGTAGCCGTGTGCCATGGAGCACAGCATAGAAGGCAGGGGATAGGGGTAGGGGGTATATTGCAAACACCGTGAACAAGACCGTGGAACTTCCAATCGGCGGCATGACGTGCGGTGCTTGCGCCGCCCGAGTCAGCCGGGGCCTGTCTGACGTCGATGGCGTGGAGACGGCGACCGTGAACCTGGCCACCGAGCGGGCCAAGGTCTGCTTCGATCCGGCGGTCGTCGATCCGGCGACATTGGAGGCTGCCGTTGAGTCGCTGGGTTACCGGATTGTCCTCCAGGCGGCCGAAGGGTCGATGGGTGAGGGGCGACCGGTCGATGGGCCATCGGAGGTCGGGTCGGACGGTGGCGGGGGCGACGGTCGACAGTTGGACGGATCGTCGGTGCGACTGGTGGTCGCCGGGTTGCTCACCGTGCCGGTGGCGTTGATCTCCATGGTCCACGGCCTGCGGTTTGGCGGGTGGGAGTGGGTTGTCGGGATCCTGTCCACGCCCGTCGTATGGGGCTGCGGGTGGCCATTCCACCGGGTAGCGATCCGGAATCTCGTACATCGGGCGACATCGATGGACACCCTGGTGTCGATGGGTACCGCAGCGGCCTGGGCGTGGTCGGTGGTGGCACTCGTGGCCGGCCGGGGTCACGTCTACTTCGAGACCGCCGCGGTGATCGTGACCCTTGTTCTGATGGGTCGTTGGTTGGAACAGCGGGCTCGCCAACGATCTGGCGAAGCCATCCGATCCCTGGCCGGACTGTCGGTCCGTGACGCCACGCTGGCCAATGGGCCCACGATCCCTATTGTCGATGTTGAGGTCGGCATGCGACTACTGGTGCGTCCCGGCGAGAAGGTCCCGGTCGATGGCCGGATCCTCGAGGGTTCTTCGAACGTCAACGAGTCGATGTTGACCGGTGAACCCCTCCCGGTAGCGGTGGGAGTGGGTGACACGGTGACGGGCGCGACCGTCAACGCCAACGGGGCTCTGGTCATCGAGGCCATCCGCGTGGGCGCCGACACCACCCTGGCCCGCATCATGCGACTCGTCGACGAGGCCCAGGCCGACACCGCCCCGGTGCAACGCCTGGTCGACCGGATCTCGGCGATCTTCGTGCCGGTGGTCCTCGGCGTCTCGGTCGCGACCCTTCTGGCCTGGCTGGTCACCGGTCAACCCACGGCCGATGCCTTCACCGCCGCAGTAGCCGTGCTGATCATCGCCTGCCCATGTGCGCTGGGTCTGGCCACACCGACGGCGGTGATGGTGGGCACCGGTCGGGGCGCCCAACTTGGAGTCCTCATCCGCGGCGGAGAGGTACTCGAGTCGGCCCGAAGGGTCGACCACGTGGTGCTCGACAAGACAGGCACCGTCACCGCCGGCCACATGACGATGCAAAAAGTGGTCCCGGCCGCTGGCGTGGACACCGGCTCGGCACTACGGATCGCCGCCTCGCTTGAAGAGCTTTCCGAACACCCGGTCGCGACAGCCATTGTCGACGCCGCTGATCGACAACTACCGGTTAGTGACTTCACCAACCTCCCCGGCATGGGCGTTCGGGGCGTGGTCAACGGCATCGAGGCGGCGGTCGGTCGGCCCGCCCTGTTCAACCGGTTGTCCGACCAACTGGCTCTGGCCGTTGACGAGGCGGCCGACGCCGGCCACACGGCGGTCGTCGTGGGGTGGGAAGACCAGGCCCGGGCTGTGCTCGTGGTCGCCGACGAGGTACGACCAACGAGTGCCGAGGCGGTCGCCGGATTCCGGCGCCTGGGCCTCGATGTGACACTGCTGACCGGTGACGACGAACGAACCGCCCGCTCGGTGGCCGCCGCGGTGGGGATCGACCGGGTGGTTGCCGGTGTACTGCCCGACGGCAAGGACATTGAGATCCGCCGACTCCGCGAAGAAGGCCATGTGGTGGCCATGGTGGGCGACGGCATCAACGATGCCCCGGCGCTGGCCCGGGCCGACCTCGGGATCGCCATGGGAACGGGAACCGACGTGGCCATGGAGGCGGCCGACTTCACGATCGTGGCCGGCGACCTCCGAGCGGTCGTCGACGCCATCCGACTATCGAGGCGCACCCTGAACACCATCCGGGGGAACCTCTTCTGGGCCTTCGCCTACAACGTGGCGGCCGTGCCACTAGCAGCCGTCGGCGTGCTCGACCCGATGATCGCAGCGGGCACTATGGCGTTCTCATCGGTGTTCGTGGTCACCAACTCACTGCGTCTCCGACGTTTCCGCGGTCGGGCGGGGGTCTGAGGACTCAGGCCGCGGCGTGGCGGGACCATCTCTGATCGGTCAGAGTGGGCACACCCCCGAGGAGGGCCCATGAACCATGACATTCCCGATGACCTCGCCGGCTACCTGGTCGAGTTGGACGAGTTCATAGATCGCGAGATCAAGCCGCTCGAAGAACAGGACGACAACATTCGGTTCTTCGATCACCGCCGTGAGGATGCGCGTACCGACTGGGACCGTGACGGTCTCCCCAACCGCGAGTGGGAGGCCCTCCTGTCCGAGGCCCGGCGTAGGGCCGACGAGGCAGGCCACTACCGCTACCCGCTCTCGGCTGAGATGGGTGGCCGTGACGGTACGAACCTGGGCATGGCCGTCATCAGGGAACACCTCGCCACCAGGGGACTTGGCCTGCACAACGACCTCCAGAACGAACACTCGATCGTCGGCAACAACGTGGGCCTCCTCCTGATGCTGGAATACGGGAGCGAGGAACAAAAGGCCGAATGGGTGCCCCACCTGCTGGCCGGGACCCGAGGATTCGCCTTCGGCATCACCGAACCGGACCACGGATCGGACGCAACCCACATGGAGACCAATGCCGTGCGCGACGGTGACGGGTGGGTACTCAACGGGGAAAAGACGTGGAACTCCGGCATCCATCGGGCGCACAGCGACCTGGTACTGGCCAGAACCTCGGGTGAACCCGGCGACGGCCACGGCATCACAGCCTTCTTGACCCCCATGGACGCAGATGGCCTGAAGATCGAGGAGTACCTCTGGACCTTCAACATGCCAACCGACCATGGCCGCGTCTCGTTGACTGGCGTACACGTACCTCACGGAGCCATCCTCGGCGAGGAAGGGCGGGGGTTGCAGATCGCCCAACATTTCTTCAACGAGAACCGGATCCGACAGGCGGCCTCCAGCCTCGGCGCCGCCCAGTACTGCATCAACGAGTCGGTGCATTACGCAGGAGAGCGCAGGCCGTTCGGCAAGCCGCTCTCGATCAACCAGGGGATCCAGTTTCCCCTGGTGGAACTTCAGACGGAGTGCGAGATGCTCAGGGCGCTGGTGCAGAAGACCGCGTGGCAGATGGACGCCTACGGGGCGTTCTCGGTCTCGGACAGGGTTTCGATGTGCAACTACCGGGCCAACCGGTTGTGCTGCGAGGCGGCGGACCGGGCTATGCAGGTCCACGGCGGGCTTGGCTACTCACGCCACCGGCCGTTCGAACACATCTACCGGCACCACCGGCGCTACCGGATCACAGAGGGTGCCGAGGAGATCCAGATGCGCCGCATTGCCGGCTACATGTTCGGCTTCATGAAGCAGCAGGCCCCCAAGGGCGTCGCCGGGGACTGAGCGAGACACGATGACCGACGTCGGGGTACTCCAGGACTGTTTGGGCGAGGTCCTGCAGCGGCTGGACGGCTTCGTGGCCCTCTACTCGGTGGAGCGATTGTCAGGGGGTGCCAGCCAAGAGACCTACCGCCTCCGAGTCGAGATGACAGACGGTGAACGCAGCCTGGCGTTGCGCAGGAGCGTTGGCCCGACCGAAGGGCGTGGGATCGGAGGGCCCGGCCTCGTAGTCGAGGCGCGCCTCATGGTGTTGGCCCGCCAGGCGGGGGTGCCCGGCCCTGATGTCTGTCTGGTCCTCCGCCCGGAGGACGGCCTGGGAGACGGGTTCGTGATGGAGTGGATTGCCGGCGAGAGCCTCGGAGCCAGGATCAATCGCTCCGAGGATCTGGTTGCGGCCAGGGCTGGGCTGGCCCGTGAGTGCGGAGGAGCACTGGCGCGGATC
Organism: Acidimicrobiales bacterium; assembly: GCA_030747595.1. Classification (NCBI taxonomy): domain Bacteria; kingdom Bacillati; phylum Actinomycetota; class Acidimicrobiia; order Acidimicrobiales; species Acidimicrobiales bacterium. Next base: position 43,477 of record JASLKK010000006.1, read on the forward strand.
CATTCCATTGACCTGGACTCCACAGGGCTACGCGACGTCCTGGGCGAGGTTGGCCCGGAAGACGCGGTCAGGTTGACGTGGAAGCGCTACCAGGAGTTCGGCAGTGCCCAGCCGATGATCGACTTCACCGCCCGGTGGCTCCTAGACCACCTACCCCCCGACGGGGAGTTGGCCCTTGTTCACGGAGACTTTCGCAACGGCAACCTTGTGGTCAACCCGACCGGCATGGGTGCCGTCTTGGACTGGGAGATCGCCCACATTGGTGACCCGATGCGTGACCTGGGATGGCTCTGCACCTCCAGTTGGCGCTTCGGTTATCCGGAGCAACCTGTCGGCGGCTTTGGTTCCTATGAGGATTTGTTCGCCGGATACGAGGAGGAGTCGGGTCGTGTCGTCGACCCGGAGCACGTCAGGTTCTGGGAGGTCTTCGGATCCTTCTGGTGGTCGATCGGCTGCCTGGGCATGGCAGACCAGTACCGGACCGGCCCGGACCGCAGCGTGGAGCGGGCGGCGATCGGAAGGCGCTCGTCTGAATGCCAGGTGGACTGCGTGAACCTCCTCATCCCTGGCCCGGTCACCGAAGTGGCCCGGGAAGGTGGTGACCACGGGCCCGACCTGCCGCGGGTTGACGAGCTGGTCGGCAGCGTCCGTGAGTTCCTGCGGTCCGACGTGGTTCCGGCCATTGACGGGCGGACCGGGTTCCTGGCCCGTGTGGCAGCCAATTCGCTGGACATCGTGACCCGTGAACTGGAGTGGGGTGGTGAACACCGGCATCTGGAGTGGATTCGACTGCGGAACCTTCTCGGCGTGGACGGCACCCTCGGAGAACTCAGACTCCTCCTAGCCGAAGAACTACGGGACGAGTCCGTCGCGCTGGATGCTGACGGCCTCCTCGACCACCTCCGGCAAACGGTTGTGAATCAGGTCCTCATAGACCAGCCCACCTACCCGGGGTGCATATCCGCACTGAGTTTCGACGTCGACTCCCAAAAATAGAAACACCGGAGGTCGCTGACCTCCGGTGTCACGTGCAGTTAGAGGGAGCGGCCCTGGGCGGCCAGGGGGCGTGCACCGCCCTCGGAAATGTCTCGGCAGTGCCAGATTCCCATGATTGCAGGCATCTAGGGGCCACTGTCACAGCCCTTAATTATTGTTGTAGGTGAATTAACTGTTGTACGAGTACGAGAGAGAGCAGCAATGAACGACAATCCGGCCACTGAGATCCAACCCGCCAATTGGTGGCGGCGCCTTTGCGAGGTGACCGACCGCCTGTTCGTCTGTGGCGACCTCCCGCACCTGCAGTCGGATCCTGACGGATTCCACCGGGTGCTCGACGAGTGGGTGGTAGCCGGCATCACCCACATCGTCGACCTTCGCGGCGAGGCCTGCGACGCCGATGACGTCGCCAAGCACGCGCCCCACATCACCTACACCTGGCTTGGTACCCACGATTCAGGCGGCAACCAGGACTTCTCCTGGTTCGACGAAGGCGTCACCGCCATCACGAGGGCGTTGGAGGATCCTGATGCTCAGGTCGTGGTGCATTGCCACATGGGCGTCAACAGGGCACCGTCGATGGCCTATGCAGCGTTGCTACAGCTCGGCTACGGGATCGAGGACGGGCTCCACGCCATCCGCGACGCCCGCCCGATAGCGAAGATCCTGTACGCGGACAGTGCGGTCCGTTGGTTCGCCGACCGCGACGGCTGGGCAGAGGCCTTCCGCATCGATGCCGAGTCGAGGGTCCGTGCCTGGCACAGGGACAACGACGTCGACGTCCGTTGGATCATCAGCCGGATCCGGCGAGCCGGTGACGAGCAGATCGTCGAGGTGGCCGCCTGATGGGTTACGAGCAGATCGACCCGGGGTTTCCGGATCCCGACGACATCGACTGGGACGCCGAGTTCCGGGACCTGCCACAACAGCAGATCCTCATCGAGTACGCCCACAGGCGGGTCATGCGCCTCGTCGACCAGTGGTCCGCCGGGCGCGCTGGTACTGCCTGGGGTTTCGAGGACCTGCGGGCGGAGCAACCGCCCCCCCCCGACGCCAGGATCGGGATGATCGTGGTCGACCAGTTCGCCGAGGCGATCTGCGAGGTCTTCGGGGCGGATTACGCCGAGATCGACGCCGATAGGGGTCAGAAGCTGATCAGGGAGATCCTCGGGTGCATCACGCAGGGGGTCTCCATCGGACTGGGTGCAACTCCCGACGACGCCATCGACCAGAACGACGACACCAGAGATAGCGACGAGATAGGAGAGTCAAGATGAAGGTGTTCTACAACGAGGCGTACACGGCTGCGGCCCACGCCTTCGACACGACGAGAAAGAGCGGCTCGATTGCCACGGCGATGGATGAGGGCAGCGTGCCTGGCTGCGAAGTTGTCGACCCGATCGACTTCGTCGATCTGGCCGAGAAACTGATCGAAGAGACCCACGCTTCGGCTTATGTCGAGGCGCTCCGGACCGGAGAGCCTCACGAACTGGCCGAGAGCCAGGGGTTCAACTGGGATGAGGGCATTTGGGTTATGGCCGTCAACTCCACGGCCGGCGTGTTGGCAGCAGTGGACGAGGCTCTGGCCACCGGCGGGTCCAGCGGCAGCCTGTCGTCGGGCCTTCACCACGCCAGGTGTGCGGGCGGCGTGGGCTATTGCACGGTCAACGGCCTCGCGATGGCCGCCACGCGTGCCACCGAACTCATCTCGGGCACGGTCGTGATCCTCGACCTCGATGCCCATTGTGGCGGCGGCACCAATGAGCTGATCGGTGGCGACGGACGCATCCTGCACCTCGATCTCAGCACCAGCTCGTTTGATTCCTACAGCCCGGACGGTGACGATGAACTCACCGTTCTCCACGGACCAACCGACGTCGAGTATCTGGAGCACGTCCACAGCTTCCTCGCGCTGATTCCAGACGACACGGGTCTCGTCATCTACAACGCCGGCATGGACCCGCACCCAACCGTGTCAGCCGAAGGGCTGGCCCAGCGGGAGCGTCTGGTGGCTGCCTGGTGCGCACGTCACGGCGTGCCGGCGGCGTTCGTCCTGGCCGGGGGCTACACGTGGGGGATCACGATGGACGAACTCGTCGAGCTGCACCTCAACACCGTGAGGGCCTTCGCTGGCCGCGAACCCTCTGCCAGCGGAGATCTGTCCTCAGCGACGCGACAGCCACGCTACGGGCCGACCAGCAGCCCTGCCAGAACGGCCTAGTCCTCGATGATCACTCCGGCGGTTAGCGGGTCGAACCAAGCCGGCCATATCGTCTGTGAATCTGCAAATGACTCGGCGAGGTTTGCCCCAGTGAGGTTCGCCCCATCGAGATAAGCACCATGCAGGCTCGTTCTGAATAGATTCGAGCAGTACAGATTCGTTCTGACGAGCATCGCCTCAACGAGGTCCGCCCCGCTGAGGTCTGCCCTAGTGAGGTCCGCCCCGCTGAGGTCCGTCCCGCTGAGGTTCGCCCCGGTGAGGTCCACCCCAACAAGCGTCACTCCAACAAAGCTCACGCCTCGGAGCTTCGCTGAGGTGAGGTTCGCCCCGCTGAGGTCTGCCCTAGTGAGGTCCGCCCCGCTGAGGTCCATGCCAGCCAAGTCCGCCCTACGAAGGTTCGCCCCGGCGAGGTCCGCCCCAATAAGCGTCACTCCAGCAAAGCTCACTCTTCGGAGTTCTGCCGAGGTGAGGTTCGCCCCGGTGAGATCCGCGCCGATGAGATCCGCGCTGGTGAGATCCGCGCCGGTGAGGTCCGCCCGCCTGAGGTTCGCCCTAGTGAGATCCGCGCCGATTAGATCCGTGCCGGTGAGATCCGCGCCGCCGAGGTCCGCCCCAATGAGGTCCACCGCGGTGAGATTCGCGCCGGCGAGGCTCGCCCCGGTGAGGTCCGCCCCGGTGAGGTCCGCCCTGGCGAGGTTCGCCCCGGTGAGGTCCACCCCGGTGAGGTCCGCCCCGTAGAGATCCGCCTCGCAGAGGAACGCCCCGGTCAGGTCCGCCTTGGTGAGGTTCGCAGTTCTGAGGTCTGCCCCTTCGAGGTTCGCCCCGGAGAGGTTCGCCCCGGAGAGGTTCGCCTCGATGAGGTCCGCCCCCGGTTCGATCGTGTAGCCGTTGACCTTCACGAGGACCACGCTATGGGCCGATCAGCAGCCCTGCCAGAAGGGTCTCACCGGCTAGGGCTACCTGCCGGGCCAGTGGCGACAGGCGAATGTCTCCTACCCCCTCTTCCTTGGAAAGGGTCGAGTTAACGATGGGGTAGGGGCTCGTGCGTTGCTCCCAGCGTTGCTCCCAGAGAGCGTTTGTACTGAAAACGAGAGCACCGCAGGTCGTTGACCTGCGGCGTCACGTGGAGCTAGAGGGAATTGAACCCTCGACCTCTTCCATGCCATGGAAGCGCTCTCCCAACTGAGCTATAGCCCCGAGGAGCCGACAATCTACCAGCGGCCTTCGGGGAGGCGACCCGCCTGGTCGGCGATTCCGGAGACCTGCGGCCACCGGACACCTCGGTAGCCTCACGATGATGTCCGAGCGCTACAACCCTCAGAGTATTGAGACGCGCTGGCGGCAGCACTGGATCGACGAGGGGACCTACGAGGTCGACAACGACGACCCCCGCCCTCCGTTCTACGTGCTCTCCATGTACCCGTACCCCAGCGGACCGGCGCACATGGGCCACGTCCGGAACTACACGATGGGTGACCTACTGGTGCGGTACCGCACCATGCGGGGTGACGGTGTGTTGTCGCCGATCGGTTTTGACTCTTTCGGCCTGCCAGCTGAGAACGCGGCCATTAAGACCGGGACCCATCCCCGCGAGCACACCGAACGCAACGGCGAAGCACTGTCGGCCTCGTTGCGACGGATCGGTGCCGTCTACGACTGGCGGCGCATGGTCCGCAGTCACGACCCGTCCTACATCCGATGGACGCAGTGGATCTTCCTGAAGTTCCACGAGGCCGGCCTCGTGTACCGAGATACCGCGCCAGTCAACTGGTGCCCCGGTTGCCAGACCGTGCTGGCCAACGAACAGGTCCTCGGCGACGGGACCTGCGAACGCTCCGGTGACCTAGTCGAACGTAGGGACATGGAGCAGTGGTTCTACCGGATCACCACCTACGCCCAGGAGCTCCTCGACGATCTCGACACTGTGGACTGGCCAGAGAAGGTCAAAGTCATGCAGCGCCACTGGATCGGTCGGTCTGAGGGCGCCGAGTTTGGCCTACCCGTTGCTGACGGCGATGGGGTAGCCCGCACCGATGTGGAACCCCTCGCGGTCTACACCACCCGCCCCGATACCTCGTTCGGCATGACGTTCGCCGTGATCTCCCCAGAACATCCGCGGGTCGACGAGCTCACCACCGATGACAGACGGGCCGCCGTCGACGCTTTCCGGGCATCGGTGGCCGGTCGTAGCGACATCGAACGCCAGTCCACCGAGGGTGCACTCGACAAGCGGGGCGTGGCGACCGGTGGCCGGGTGGTCAACCCGTTCACGGGCCAGGCCATCCCGGTCTTCCTCGCTGACTACGTGTTGATGACCTACGGCACCGGGGCGATCATGGCCGTCCCCGGTCAGGACCAGCGCGATTGGGACTTCGCCACCGCCCACGGTTGCGAGATCGTGCGCACCGTTCGCCCCCCTGACGACTTCGACGGCGAGGCCTACGTGGGTGAGGGCCCTGCCATCAACTCGGAGTTCTTGGACGGTATGGGCGTCGCCGAGGCCAAAGCCACGGCCATCTCCTGGCTGGAGGACCATGGTTACGGCTCCGGGAAGGTCAACTACCGACTCCGCGACTGGTTGCTGTCCCGCCAGCGTTTCTGGGGCTGCCCTATTCCGATCGTCTACTGCGACACCTGTGGCGAGCAGCCCCTGCCCGTGGACCAACTTCCGGTCGAAGCTCCGGACGACGTGGAGTTCGTGCCAACTGGTCAGTCGCCGCTGACGTATCACGAGGGATTCCTGTCGGCCACCTGTCCGTCTTGTGACGGTCCGGCCCGTCGAGAGACCGACACGATGGACACGTTCGTGGATTCCTCCTGGTACTTCTTGCGCTTCACCGACCCGACCAACGACGAGGCGCCGTTCTCAGTGGAGGCCGCCGAGCGGTGGTTGCCCGTGGACCAGTACATCGGCGGCGTCGAGCACGCCATTCTCCACTTGATGTACGCCCGCTTCTTCACCAAGGCTCTGTCCGACCTGGGGGTGGCACCCAAGGGGCTCCGAGAACCGTTCAAGCGGCTCTTCACCCAGGGGATGATCCGCCTCGGCGGCTCCAAGATGTCCAAGTCCAAGGGCAACCTCGTTTCCCCCGAGGCCATCCTCGACGACCAGGGCGCAGATGCGCTGCGGTTGGCACACCTGCAGGTCAAGCCCCCACAAGAAGACGTCGACTGGGAGGACTTCGGCATCGACGGGTGCGCCAAGTTCCTGCAACGCGTGTGGCGTCTCGCCGTGCCGGATTCTGACCTGACCAATGGTGCTCGTGACGGCGATCCAACCGAGGCCGATGCCGAGATCGATCGGGCCACGCACCGTCTGGTGGCCCGGATCACCAACGAGTACGACCGGTGGTCGTACAACACGGCTGTCGCCGGGTTCATGGAGTTCACCAACACGCTCTACCGCTACGTCCAGACCGACGAGGAGATCCACACCGACACATTGGCTGCAGCGATCGACACCCTGCTGTTGGTGATGGCACCCGCTGCACCACATCTCTGTGCCGAACTCTGGGATCAGCGAAACGGTGGCCACGTGCACGTCGAGGCGTGGCCCGAGGCTGACCCGGAAAAACTGGTAGACGACACCGTCACGATGATCGTGCAGGTCAACGGCAAGGTCCGAGAACGTGTCGACGTACCGTCCGACATCGACGAGGACACCGCAGTGGCCGCCGCCCTGGCCTGCGAAAAGGTGGCCGTCGCGCTGGCCGGCGCCGAGCCCCGGAAAGTCATCGCCCGACCCCCGAAGCTGGTCAACATCGTCATCTGAGCTCCTGGTCGGATTGGAGCGGTCTACTAGCTGAGAATTGGCCGGACCCGACCGCTCAGTCGTCGTGGTTGCGGAGGAACCGCTCCAACTCGGCGGCCAGTTGCTCGCCGTCGGGAAGCTGCCCCCGGATGTCGTGGAGGTCGTCGTAGGCGGCCTCCAGAGTCTCGAGCATGGTGACGTGCTCGGGGTTCCGGGCAACCAGGTCATCAAGGCGGGTCCGGGCGGCCAACGCCGACTCGGTCAACGGCCCGTCGTCGAGCTCCATGCCGGTCAGTTCAGCCACCCCAGCCAACAAGGCCTGGGCAGCCGGCGGATAGGTGCTGCCAGAGAGATAGTGGGGAACCTGAGCCCAGATCCCCACAGCGGGTATCCCCACACGCCCGGCCTCCATCTCGATGACCGCCTGTGCACCGGCCGGAACCTCAATGGTGGCCGTCAGGAAGTCAAGGCGTTCCGCCAACTCGGGGCTTCCGGCAGTGCACGACAGCCGGGTGGGTCGGGTATGGGGGACTGCCGCAGGGTAGGCACCGAGACCCACCACCAGCCGCACCCCGAGCTGCTGGCACAGGTCGACCACAGCGGTCGAGAAGGCCCGCCACTCGTGATCAGGCTCAGGGCCGTACAGAACCAGTACGTCATGGTCGGCCGTGGTCTCCAGCAGGAAAACCTCGAGCGCTGGCCATTCCAGACGTCGACTCACCCCGTCGACGAGGTGCAGGGTGGGGCGCCGTGCCCGGTGGTCCAGCAACCGGTCGGTGTCGAAGCGGGCGATCCGCCGACCCGGCTCACCGTCCAGCAGGTGTTGTCGGGCCACACGGGCCGCACCGGAGGCGTCGATCCACCCGTCCATTGCCACCACCAGCACCGGCTCCGACAAAAGCGGCGCCTCTAGGACCTCGATCAGCGGCGAAACCGCCTCGTCGGCCACCGTCAGGGCACCCGGGGGAGACGGGATGCAGCCTCGTGGGCGACCTGTGCGACGTCGAGGACCCGTTGACCGAACACTGCGATCAGCCGGGGATCGTCCTGGTCACCCATGACGCCCGCTGCGTACCGGGTGTAAACCCCCTCGACGATGCAGGCAATACGCCAGTAGGCGAAAGCGACGTAGAAGTCGAGATGTGTCAGGTCGCGACTGGAGTGTCTGGCGTAGGCCTCGCGGATCCCGTCGACATCAGGAAAGCCCTCGATTGAGGTCGGGGGAGGAGTGCCGCCAGTCGTGCGGTCGTCGGTATACGCGATCATGCCCGCCACGTCGGCCAGCACGTCGCCGAGCGTGCACAACTCCCAGTCCAGCACGGCGACCACCTCGCCGTCGGTGGACATCATGCAGTTGTCGAGGCGGTAGTCGCCGTGGACGATGCCAGCGCCCTGCTGAGCCGGCACCCGCGACGCCAGGATCTCGTGGGTCTCCAATACCCCGGGGACTTCCCGGGTGGTCGCATCCTCGAACTGGGTTCGCCAGCGCTTCAGTTGCCGGTCGATATAGCCCTCGTGCCGTCCAAGGTCGGCCAGTCCGACAGCGTCCAAGTCGACGTCGTGGAGGCGGGCCAGTACCTCAACCAGCGACTCGCCCATCCGCGTTCGTACTTCGAGGGGCACCTTCTCGGCTTCCTCCACGTTGCGGACGATCACACCGGGAACGAAGTCCATGACGTAGAACGGGGCGCCGTTCACCTCACTGTCGGTGCACAACCCGACGATCCCGGGCACGGGTACGCCGCTCTCGGCCAGCGAGCTGATAATCCGGTGTTCGCGGGCCATGTCATGGGCGGTGGCCAGCACGTGGCCCATCGGGGGACGACGCAATACCCAGTGGCGACCTCCGTCGTCGGCCGCGACACCGTCGGAGACTTTGAACGTCAGGTTGGACCGGCCACCGGTGATGAGCTCGAAAGTGAGCGAGCCGCCATCCAGCCCGCCGACCTCCCCGTCGAACCAGCGCACCAGGTTGTCATGGTCGATTCCGGCAGGCGTTGTCATCGGGAGGAACGGTAGTCGGGGTGTGGGACGAGGGGCCCACCGTGCCTGCCCCTACCCTCAGGGGCATGGACGTCACTGACGCGACATTTCAGACAGAGGTCATTGATCGGTCTGCACAGGTTCCGGTCGTCATCGACCTGTGGGCTGAATGGTGTGGCCCATGCAAGTCCCTAGGCCCGATCCTCGAGAAGGTCATTGCCGAACAGGGAGGCAAGGTTGTTCTGGCCAAGGTGGACATCGACGCCAACCCCGGCGTGGCCCAGGCGTTCCAGGTGCAGTCCATCCCGGCGGTGTTCGGAATGGTCGACGGCCAGGTAGCTGCGAGTTTCGTCGGCGCCCAGGGCGAAGACGCGGTCCGGACATTCGTTGAGGGCCTGTTGCCAGGTGAAGAGGTGTCTGAGATCGACCGGCTGATCGCCATTGGCGACGAGGGGTCGCTCATTGCCGCTCTGGGTATCGAGAGTGACAATGTCGCCGCGGTGACCGCTCTGGCCCTCCTACTAGTTGAGCGGGCCGGCGAGGGCGACCAGGACGCTGCCCTCAAGTTGTTGGAACGAATCCCCGAGTCGGCCGACACTCGTCGGATCGCTGCGATGGCCCGCACCGAGGCGGTCGACGACGTCGAAGCGACGTTGGCTGAGCTCCTGACGGCCGTCAAGGCCGACGAAGATGCCCGGCAGCGGTTCGTCGACCTGCTCGAGGTCCTCGGACCGGACGACGAACGCACCCCGGTGTGGCGGCGTCGACTGACATCGGCCCTCTTCTAGTAGAGCCTTTTCAGGCGACACGGTCGTCGCCACTCACGGCGTTCCCTCGGTTAACGCAACCGTTCGTGGGTGTGGCATGCCCGAACCTGCCAATCCGATCCGAGGCCGGGTCGTCGACCTGCTTTCCAACCGGACGCCGACCCCGGCCCGGTGTACCGTCGACTGGGTGATCGTCGAGTTGGGCCCCGACCACCGCTACGACTGCACCCACCGGTCGCTCGTCATGGGAATCCTGAACCGCACCCCGGACTCGTTCTGGGATCGCGGACGGTTCTGGGAGTTCGACGACTTCCTCCGGTTGGCCGAGGCCCATGAGGCCAACGGCGCTGACCTGTTCGACGTCGGCGGCTCCAAGGCCGGTCCGGGGCCCGAGGTGACCCGGGACGAGGAGATGGAACGCGTGGTGCCAGCCGTAGAGGCCCTGCATGCCCGGTTCGACCTACCCATTGCCGTGGACACATTCCGGGGTTCCGTGGCCGATGCGGCCATGGAGGCCGGCGCGTGCGTGGGCAACGACATCAGTGGATTCGCTGATCCGACGTTTCTTCCAGCGTGCGCCCGCCATGGTGCGACGGTGGTCGCCACCCACGTACGTATCGGTCCGAGGATTCCCGACCCGACGCCGAGGTACGACGACGTGGTGGCCGACGTCCGCGAATTTCTGGCCGAGCGCGTCCGCTGGGCGACCGAGGCCGGGATCCCCGCCGGGCGGATCATCATCGACGCAGGCCTCGACCTCGGCAAGACGCCCGACATGTCGATCGAACTCCTCCGGCGTTCCGGGGACCTGACCACCTTGGGTCAGCCCATCCTGTTGTCGGCATCCAACAAGGGATTCCTCGGCGAGGTGACGAGCAACGGCCTGGAGGATCGGGTCGAGGCATCGTGGGCGGCCCACGCGCTGGGCATCAGCGGCGGCTGTCGGATCCTTCGGGCGCATGACGTCCGGGGCGCCCGGCGGGTGGCTGACGTGATGGCCAATGTCATGGCCCCTGTATGAGCATGCCGGCCATCGTGTTGATAACCGGCGACGACGACGCCCTGGTGACCGAGGCCGTCCGGACCGCGGTCACCGCGGCACTCGACGGCGAGGACCGTTCGTTGGCCCTCGAGGAACTTACCGAGGAGGACTACCGCACCGAGGATGGCTTTGAGGTGGCCCGTCTGGTGGACGCCGCCCAAACCCCACCGTTCCTGACCGGGCGACGGGTGGTGGTCGGACGTCACCTTGGACGGTTCAGTGACAAGGAGTCGGTGATGCCACTCGTGGGTTACCTGGCCGACCCGTTGGATAGCACGGCACTCATCGTCGTCTGGGAGAAGGGCCACGCCCCAGCCCAGCAGCGCCTCAACCCGATCCCTAAGTCGTTGGCCGAAGCCATCAAGGCGGCCGGTGGCGAGGTCCGCAAGACAACGGTGGGGCGGGGGCGTGAAGCCGACCAGTGGCTCGACGACCGGATCGCCGCGGGACCCGTCGACCTGGATCGACCAGCAAGGGCTCTCGTGGCCCGCCGCCTCGGTGAAGATCGTGCTGGAGTGGTGCCGCTACTGGAGACTCTTGCCGCGGTGTTCGGTCCGGGAGCCGAGGTCACGGCGGCCGACGTGGAACCCTTCCTTGGATCGGGTGGCGACGTCGCGCCGTGGGATCTGACCGACGCCATCGACAACGGCGATGTTGCCAAGGCATTGGACTGCCTGACCCGGATGCTGGCTGCTGGTGGTCGACACCCGTTGGCCGTCACCGCGGCTCTGCAGGGTCACTACGGGCGACTACTCCGGCTTGATGGGTCAGGCATTAGAGATCAGGCGGGTGCGGCCGATGTTCTTGGGGTCAAGGGATTTCCCGCCAAGAAGGCGCTCGCTGCTAGCCGCCGAATGGGTGGCGAGCGGATTTCTCGAGCCGTACGCCTGTTGGCAGCAGCCGATCTGGACCTGCGGGGACGATCGGCGTGGCCGCAGGAACTGGTAGTCGAGGTGCTGGTGGCCCGATTAGCGAGCCTGTCCCGGCCCTGAACCGCTGGTACCGGAGTTCTGGCGGCCAGGTGGGCGCTGGCGAGGTTCAGTTGGAGAGCGAGTTGAGACGCTTTTGCAGTCGGGACTTACGGCGTGACGCAGTGTTGGCGTGAAGTACACCATGGGCGACGGCCTTGTCGATCTTCTTCATGGCCTCGGCCGCAGCCTCAGCGGCGTTCTCGCCAGACTTGGCGGCCTCGTGGGCCTTGAGAATCCGGGTCTTCAGCTCGGTACGCACGGCGCGGTTGCGCTGGCGCGCCTTCTCGCTCTGGCGGTTGCGCTTGATCTGGCTCTTGATGTTCGCCACGGGCGTGGTCCTTCGGTGTGCTCGATCGGGGGTCCGTCGGTTGACGGGGCCGAGCCGGGGACATAACCCACGGACCGACGCGAGAGGCGATTCTAGCGGTGACGCCGGTAGATCGGTCCGTTCAGTCGTGTGACGCCTACCCGTGGACGGATTGCACCGAGAGGGAGGCCTGGTCGCCGGTACCGTCTTCGACGGAATGAACCTCTCGCGGCTGCGCAACACGTCGATCATCGCCCACATCGATCACGGCAAGTCCACACTTGCCGATCGCATGCTGGAGCTGTGCGGTGCCGTGGATCCCCGGGAGATGCGGGCCCAGTACCTCGACTCGATGGAACTCGAGCGGGAACGGGGCATCACCATCAAGTTGCAGAGCGTCCGCCTCGACTGGGGCGATGTAGTCATCAACCTGATCGACACCCCGGGGCACGTTGATTTCGGCTACGAGGTGAGTCGGTCGTTGGCGGCTTGCGAGGGCGTGATTCTGGTGGTCGACGCCGCCCAGGGGATCGAAGCCCAGACGCTTGCTAATTGCTACCTGGCACTGGAGAACGACCTCGAGATCGTGGCCGCCCTCAACAAGATCGACCTCCCGGCCGCCGAGCCGGACCGGTATGCGGAGGAGATCGAACAGGTGCTGGGGATCCCGGCAGAGGAGATCCTGCACATCAGCGCCAAGACCGGGGAGGGCGTCGCCGAACTACTCGATGCAGTGGTCGAACGCACCCCCCCACCTGTGGGCGACCCGGACGCCCCACTCCAGGCCCTGGTCTTCGACAGCCATTTTGACCAGTACCGGGGCGTGGTGTCCTCCATCCGGGTGGTGAACGGCCGCCTCCCGGCCGAGACTTCGCTGCGGTTCATGCAGGCCAACGCGGTCCACGTTGCCGATGAGATCGGCGTTCGGCGACCCGACTTGACGCCGGTGGCTGAACTTGGCCCCGGTGAGGTGGGCTACCTGCTGGCCGGTATCAAGGACGTCGGCGAGGCTCGCTCTGGCGAGACGGTCACCACCAGCCGGAACGGTTCGACCGAGGCCCTCGAGGGGTACCGCGAGCCTCAACCCATGGTGTTCAGCGGCCTGTACCCGATCGACGGCGATGAGTTCAACGACCTACGGGAGGCCCTCGAGAAGCTGCGACTCAACGATTCAAGCTTCACCTACGAGCCCGAGACCTCCGGGGCCCTTGGATTTGGCTTCCGGTGCGGTTTCCTGGGACTACTCCACATGGAGATCGTGCGCGAGCGTCTGGAACGGGAGTTCGACCTGAGTCTCATCACGACGGCTCCGTCCGTTGAATACCGGGTGGTATGCACCAACGGAGATGTGGTCGAGATCGACAACCCGTGCGACCTTCCGCCGGCCGGCGAAATCGCCAACATCGAAGAACCGTTCCTGTTGGCTCACGTCATCACGCCGACGGCCTTCACGGGCGCTCTGATGGAACTCTGTCAAGAACGTCGTGGCGAGCTGGAGGGCATCACGTACCTTTCGCCCGAACGGGTCGAGATCAAGTACCACCTGCCTCTCGCTGAAGTGGTCATTGACTTCTTCGACCACATGAAGAGTCGCACCCAGGGGTACGCCAGCCTCGACTACGAGCCAGAGGGCTATCGCCAGTCCGACCTGGTGAAGGTCGACATCTTGCTGCATGGCGAACCGGTCGATGCCTTCTCGGCGGTAGTTCACCGCGACAATGCCGACGTGTACGGCCGGAAGATGACGGCCAAGCTAAAGGAGCTCATTCCCCGTCAGCAGTTCGAGGTCCCGATCCAGGCGGCCATCGGAGGTCGGATCATCGCCCGGCAGACCGTCCGGGCCTTCCGCAAGGACGTCACGGCCAAGCTCTATGGCGGTGACATCACACGGAAACGAAAACTGTTGGAGAAGCAGAAGGAGGGCAAGAAGAAGATGAAGTCCATCGGACGCGTAGACGTCCCCCAGGAAGCCTTCATCTCCGCCCTCAAGCTCGACGAATGACACGAGTGGGCCCAGTCTGGACAACTAAGGGTCCTGGCCGGCTCGTCTGACAGAAATGAGGGCGTGGACCCCACGGGCCGCCGGGGGCCCCGCCGGTAGCATCGGTGCCGTGTTGGAGGACCGGAAGGCGGCAATTCTGAGCGCGGTGGTCGAGGAGTACATCGACACCGCGCAGCCCGTGGGATCAGCGCGTATTGCGGGATCCGGCGACGTCGGGGTCTCAGCAGCCACCGTTCGTAACGAACTAGCCAACCTTGAGGAGCAGGGCTACCTGGTTCAGCCCCACACCTCGGCGGGCCGGGTGCCGACTGAGAAGGCCTATCGCTTCTTTGTGGACCGTATGGAGGGGCCCGGACCGTTGGATGCCGCGGACCGCGAGCAGGTCCAGGCGTTCTTCCGCCGATCGCACCGCGAGATGGAACAGATGCTCTCCGACACGAGCAGTCTCCTCTCGGACCTCACTGGAAGTGCCGCAGTCGTGCTGGCACCCGATCGCGACCATCAGGAGGTCCGGTCAGTTCAGGTGGTGGGCCTCACCCGTGACCTCGCGCTGCTGGTGCTGGTCATGGCCAACGGAACCGTAGAAAAGCACACGCTCGAGTTGATCGGTCCGTCAGAGGATCCGTCGGAAGCCACGCTGGCCATAGCGGCGGCTCACCTGTCAGCGGCCCTCATCGGCCACAGCCTGTCGGCGGTCCCCGATACGCCGGTGACCGGCGACGACAAAGTCGACGCGGTGCTCACCGTGGTCAGCCGAATCCTCGAAGCACGCACCGAGTCGGCAGATCGGGCCTTTGTGGGCGGGACGTCCCGGGTGGCCGCGGCGTTCGGCGAAGTCGAGCGGGTACGTCAAGTACTGGACGTATTGGAACGCCAGTTCATCGTGGTGACGATGATCCGTGACGTGATTGACCGCGGTATGAGCGTGGCGATCGGCACCGAGACGGGGATCGAACCTCTGGCCGACTGTTCGCTGGTCGTGGCGCCCTATGAGATCGACGGTGAGGCCGCCGGGTCGATCGGCGTGCTCGGCCCGACCCGCATGGACTACTCGCAGGCCCTCGCCACCGTGGCCGTCGTCGGACGGCGCCTCGGCGACCGTCTCACAGAAGGCTGAGCGGGGGACACCGGAGATGACCGACCGCGATCCGTACGACGTTTTAGGTGTCCCCCGAGACGCCACGTCCGACGAGATCAAGAAGTCGTATAGACGACTGGCCCGTGAACACCACCCCGACGCCAACCACGGCGGCAATGCCGGTGCGGCTGAAGCGGAATTCAAGGCAGTGGCCGCTGCCTACGAGGTGCTGTCCGACCCCGAACGTCGTGACCGGTTCGACCGCTTCGGACATACCGGGTCCGCAGGCCCCGGCGATCCGTTCGCCGGTTTCGGCGACATCTTCGAGTCCTTCTTCGGAAACTCGGGCTTCGGTGGATCCGGATCCCCGTTCGGCGGCGGTGGCTTCGGTGGAGGAGGACGACGTCATGCCGGCCCGGTTTCCGGCGAGGATCTGGAGACAGTTCTCGAGGTCGACTTCGAGGAGGCGGTGTTCGGTTCCGACGCCGAGGTCTCGGTGCGGACGGCCGTGGTCTGCGAGGACTGTGAAGCCACCGGTGCCGCGCCCGGCTCCAGTCCTGAGACGTGTAGTGGATGCGGTGGTGCCGGTCAGGTCCAACGGGTTCGTCAGTCGATGCTGGGCCAGATGGTCACCAGTACGGCCTGTCCGACGTGTTCGGGTCGTGGACAGGTCATCGCGAACCCGTGCGGGAGTTGCGGCGGCGAGGGTCGGAGCGTCGAAGAGCGCTCCTTCACCGTCCAGGTTCGAGCCGGCGTCGACCACGGGACGACCCTTCGCCTGACGGGACGCGGTGCCGTGGGGCCACGGGGTGGACCGGCCGGCGATCTCTACGTTCGGATACAGGTGCGACCCCATCCGATTTTCGAACGCCACGGCGTCGATCTTCTTCACCGGTTGCATCTGCCGATGACACAGGCGGGCCTAGGGGTGATCCTGGACTATGAGACCCTGGACGGCGTCGAGGAGCTGGCCATTCCGCGCGGGACGCCGACCGGTGAAGTGTTCCGGTTCAGGGGTCGGGGAGTTCCCCACCTGCAGGGACGTGGTCGTGGTGACCTGGTGGTCGAGGTGCACGTCGACACGCCGACCGAACTCAGCGAAGAGGCCGAGGCTCTCCTGAGGGCTCTGGCTGACGAGCGGGGCGAGGTGGTAGCCGACGCCGATGGGGGCCTCATTTCCAAGATCCGCTCGGCGTTCCGGTAGGCCCGGCGGGACCGGTGAACGACATCCCGGGTAAAGCGGTTCTCCCTGACGGTCATGGGGGTCCGCATGTGTTCGTGACTGATGCGTCGGCCCCGTTGTTGGACCCTGGTGACCGCCACCACCTGGCCCGCGTATTGCGGCTACGCGACGGGGACCCGATCACGGTCGGGGATGGTGCGGGTCGTTGGGGCCGGGCCGTGTTCCGCTCTGCCGTTGAGCCCGAGCCAACCGCCGAGGTCGTCGTCGTGGCGGAGCCTGAGCCGACGGTGGCCGTGGGCTTCGCTCTCATCAAGGGCGGACGACCCGAGTTGGTGGTTCAGAAGCTGACTGAGTTGGGGGTTGACCGGATCCTCCCACTGACTGCCGAGCGGTCGGTGGTGCGGTGGGACGACACCAAGGCGACTGTCCAGGTAGAGCGGTTCAGGCGGGTAGCCCGGGAGGCAGCCATGCAGTCGCGTCGCGTGTGGTTGCCTCAGATTGACGAGGTGTCGGCACCCGGCGATGTCATGGTGCCTGAAGGTCTGGCGGTGGCCGAGCACGGTGGCGACCCGATCGATGGTTCGGTTCGGGCGCTGCTGGTCGGGCCAGAGGGAGGGTGGACCACCGATGAGCTGGTGAACCACCGGACGGTGAGCCTCGGCCAGACGGTGCTGCGCGCCGAGACAGCAGCCATCGTGGCTGGCACGCTGCTCACGGCCATCCGCGACGGACGGCTCTGGCCACATGCCTGATCTGCGGTGTGAGTCCTATTGGCGGTCGATTCTGATCAGAATTGCAACCACGGAGCGCGGTCAGTACCGTCACGACCCGTGGCCGACTCTTTCTCCCGTCCGACCGCCGCCGGGGCGACCCCGTCGGCGTCCGACGATGATTACAGCATCCTTCTCGGCGAACGCATCCGGGTCATCCGGCGTCAGAAGCGGCTCTCTCTACAGGACGTTGAGGCCCGTTCCGAGTCGGAGTTCAAGGCTTCGGTGCTGGGTGCCTACGAACGTGGTGAACGGGCCGTCTCGGTACCTCGTCTCCGCCGCCTAGCCGAGTTCTACGACGTCCCAGTAGACCAGTTGCTTCCGGCGGTACTGGGCGAGGTTCGGGTTGAAGCGACAGGAGACGAACCACCGGCATGGGTGCCTGGCCAGAAGGTGGTCATCGACCTGATCGCCATGGTCGACGCATCGGGCCCCGAGGTGGAGCTCATTCGGAGGTATCTCGGAATCATCCAGGTCAAGCGTCAGGACTTCAACGGGAGGGTCCTGACCATCCGCCAAGACGACCTCCAGGCGTTGGCTGCCATCCTCGGCACCGGGGTCGATGATGCGGCTCCCCGCCTTGCCGAAATGGGCCTTCTACGGCCCGCCGCTCTTCTCTGATCGGCCGTCGACAGGTCCTGGGTAGCCCGCCACGGGCCCCTGAGGGCAGGCCGTCGACCGGTAGCCTCATCTGACCATGAGTGTGTTTTCGCGCGTACTGCGCAGCGGTGAAGGTCGCAAGGTCAAGGCCCTCGAGGCCCTCGTCCCGGACATCAATGCGCTCAGTGATGCAACATCCGCTCTCTCCGACGATGCGCTCCGTGCCCGTACCTCTGAGTTCCGCCAAAGGTACGACAACGGAGAGAGCCTGGACGACCTTCTAGTGGAGGCGTTCGCCGTGGTGCGCGAGGCCTCGTGGCGGGTCATCGGCCAGCGGCACTACGACGTCCAGATGATGGGCGGCATGGCCCTACACCTTGGCTGGGTGGCCGAGATGCGCACCGGCGAAGGCAAGACGCTGGTCAGCACTCTGCCCGCCTATCTCAACGGGATCTCCGGCCGGGGCGTGCACCTATGCACCGTGAACGACTACCTGGCCAGCCGCGACGCCGAATGGATGGGTCAGATCCACCGTTGGTTAGGCCTATCGGTTGGATTGGTGGTCCCCGACGTCCGGGATCGAGCCGAAAAGCGTGCCGCTTACGCGGCCGACATCACCTACGGCACAAACAACGAACTGGGTTTCGATTACCTGCGGGACAATATGGCCATGGCCGGCGCCGAGAAGGCCCAGCGCGGACATGCCTTCTGCATCGTCGATGAGGTCGACTCGATCCTCATCGACGAGGCCCGTACGCCACTCATCATCAGCGGCCGTCTAGCCGAGGCGGCGGCGCTCTACCAACGGTTCGCCGCCGTGGTTCAGGGGCTGAACGCCGAGAGCCACTACGAGGTCGACGAGGAGAAGGGGATCATCGCTCCCACCGAGGCTGGAGTGCACGCCGTCGAGGCCGCCCTCGGTGTCGACAACCTCTACGACCAGGTGTCGTCCAACCTTGTCCACCAGTTCCATTCTGCGCTGAAAGCCAAGGAGCTCTACAAACGCGACAAGGACTACATCGTCGTGGATGGCGAGGTCCGGATCGTCGACGAGTTCACCGGCCGAGTACTCGAGGGCCGGCGCTGGTCGGACGGCATCCACCAGGCCGTGGAAGCCAAGGAGGGGGTGTCGATCAAGGAGGAGAACCAGACACTCGCGACGATCACCCTCCAGAACTACTTTCGCCTCTACGACAAGTTGGCCGGCATGACCGGAACGGCTGAGACCGAAGCGGCCGAACTGGCAGGCATCTACGGCCTCCAGGTGGTCCCCATTCCCACCAACCGCCCGTTGGCCCGTCTGGACCAGAGCGACCTGATCTTCAAGTCCGAAGCCGGCAAGTTCAGCGCTGTGGTCGACGACATCGTGGAGCGCCGTGACGGCGGCCAACCTGTGCTGGTCGGAACGGTGAGCGTCGAGAACTCCGAGCGCCTATCCCGCGAACTCGAGAAGCGAGGCGTGGACCACGAGGTGCTAAACGCCAAGCAGCATTTCCGCGAGGCCGACGTGGTTGCCCAGGCCGGTCGCCCGGGGGCCGTGACGGTAGCCACCAACATGGCCGGTCGAGGCGTGGACATCGTTCTAGGTGGCAACCCGGAGAACCTGGCTGAGCGGGAAATGAAGGCGGCCGGGCTGGAACCCACGAGCCGCAAAGGCCAAAAGAAGTACGCCGAACTGCTGGCCCACCATGAGCCGGAGTGCAAGGCCCTCGGTGAGCAGGTAAGGAGCAACGGTGGCCTCTACGTGCTGGGAACCGAACGGCACGAATCGCGGCGAATCGACAACCAGCTACGGGGTC
Source organism: Acidimicrobiales bacterium (assembly GCA_030747595.1). NCBI lineage: Bacteria > Bacillati > Actinomycetota > Acidimicrobiia > Acidimicrobiales > Acidimicrobiales bacterium. Next base: position 62,947 of record JASLKK010000006.1, read on the forward strand.
GTAGCGGTCGACAGGGCGACCCCGGCGAGAGCCGTTTCTACCTCTCGCTAGAGGACGACCTGATGCGTCTCTTTGCCTCGGACACCATGAGGGGTGTCATGGACCGGGCGTTGCCAGAGGACGAGGCCATTGAATCCAAGATGGTCACCAAGGCCATCGAGCGGGCCCAGACGACCGTCGAGCAGAAGAACGCAGAGGTCCGCAAGAACGTCCTGAAGTACGACGAAGTGATGAACGAACAACGCAACGTCATCTACCGCCGTCGTGACCAGCTGTTGGTGAGTCGACCAACGAACGATTCGGCGCTGGAGGAGTCGGCACTGGAGAACCCGGCCGAAGACCTATCGGAGAACGATTCCTCGGGAGAACCGTCTAGTGAGGGTGATCTACGTGACGAGGTCCTCGACGCGTTGGGCGCGGTGGTCGACGGTGCCATTGAGGCTTTCTGTGGATCGGATCTGCCTGAGGAATGGGACGTCGACGGCCTGCGGGTTGAACTGGACTCGTACTGGCCACTGGGCGACGGTGCCGACGCCATAGGCGCGGCACAGTCAACCGACGAGCTCTACGACCTCCTGAGCGCCGACGGCCTTGCCGTGTTCGAGAGACGTGAGACCGAGCTAGGTGCCGACACCATGCGCGAAGTGGAGCGCCAGGTGATGCTCCGCATCATCGATCAGCGGTGGCGTGAGCACCTCTACGAGATGGATCACCTACGTGAGGGCATTCATCTGCGGGCCATCGGCCAACGCGATCCGGCCACCGAGTGGAAGCGTGAGGGTTTCGAGTTGTTTAGTCAACTCGATGGGCTGATCGCCCGGGATTTCCTGCGGTATGTGATGCGGATTCAGGTGACTGCGGCCTCCGAGTCCGGTGAGCCCGAGGAAGTGATGACCAGCGGCCCTGAGGGGCCGGTGACCGGTGCAGCGGCTGTCGCTGCCGCCGCGGGTGCCCCGGCCCGGGTTGAGGAGTCCACGCCAGTTCCTCAGGCCACCAAGGTCAACAGCGAGTGGGAGAACACGCCCCGTAACGCCCCGTGCCCATGCGGGACGGGGCGGAAGTACAAGCAGTGTCACGGAGCCTGACGTGCAGAACTTTGCTCCCGACTTGGCCTCCCTGAGGACCCGTCTAGACGAGGCCGCCGGCTACCTCCGGATCGCCGAGCAGGCGAAACGTCGGGCCGGTCTGGAGGCCGAGATGGCGGACCCAGAGCTGTGGAACGACCAGGACCGTGGTCGACGCGTCCAGAAGGACCTGGCCTCAGTCATCGAGGATCTCGACCTCCACGCCGGCCTGACCGGCGATATCGAGGAAGCTGAGACCTTGGTCGAGATGGCCGTCGAGGAGGCTGACGACAGCCTGGAGGGAGAGATCACCGCGGCGGTGGCATCTCTGGGCAGTCGCTTCGACGAACTCGAACTGCGGTCGCTGTTCAGTGGCCAATACGACGAGGGCGACGCGGTCTGTCAGGTGCAGTCCGGAGCGGGCGGGACCGATGCACAGGACTGGGCTGAGACCCTGCTGCGCATGTACACACGGTGGGCCGACCGGCGGGGCTTCGCCCTCCAGGTCGAGTCCATCTCGGAAGGCACCGAGGCCGGCATCAGCTCGGCGGAGTTTGTAGTGCGTGGTCGCTACGCCTTCGGGCTCCTGCAGGCCGAACGTGGGGTCCATCGGCTAGTTCGGATCTCGCCGTTTAACAAGGAGGCCAAGCGGCAGACTGCGTTTGCCTCGCTGCAGGTCGTTCCGTTCTTCGACGAGATTGTCGATGAGATCGACATCGATGAGACCGATCTTCGCATCGATACCTACCGTTCGTCGGGTGCCGGCGGCCAGCACGTCAACGTGACCGATTCGGCAGTTCGGATCACACACCTACCGACGGGGGTCGTGACGTCCTGCCAGAACGAACGGAGTCAGCACCAGAACAAAGACAAGGCTATGCAGATGCTGGCCGCGCGCCTGCTCGACCTGGAGCGTCAAAAGCGCGACGCCGAACTGGCACAGATCGGCGGCGAGAAACTGATCGTCGACTTCGGTAGTCAGATCCGGTCCTACGTATTGCAGCCGTACCAGATGGTCAAAGATCTACGGACCGACCATGAGGTGGGGGACGTGGCCGGTGTGTTGGACGGTGACCTGGACGGCTTCATGGAGTCGTACCTCCGCTGGTCACGGACCAACGCCAGCAACTGACTGGCCGGCCCAGAAGGAACCCGTCGACCGGCCCGCTGACCCGATGGGCGAGGGTGCCTCTGGTACCGTGCGCGCCGTGCCGATCCGACCGATCCGACCTGTCGCGACTCGACCGGAGGAAGGTCGATGATCCGGCTCGAGGGCGTCTCGAAGGTCTACAAGGGCGACGTGGTGGCCCTGAAGAACGCCACTGCCGAGATCCAGCGTGGCGAGTTCGTCTTCCTGGTCGGGCCGTCGGGTTCGGGCAAGTCGACCTTCATCCGGTTACTAAACCGTGAAGAGGTGGTCGACGAGGGGCGGATAATGGTCGCCGGCAAAGACCTCGGCGAGATGAGCACGTGGCGGGTGCCGTACCTGCGACGCCAGATCGGGTACATCTTCCAGGACTACAAACTTCTGCCGAAGAAGACGGTGTACGAGAACGTGGCCTTCGGCCTCGAAGTGATTGGGCGTCCCCGCCAGGTCATCCGCACCCAGGTGCCGGCCATCCTCGAGTTGGTGGGCCTCAGCCGCAAGTCCGAACGGCTACCTGACGAACTGTCCGGCGGCGAACAACAGCGGGTATCCATTGCCCGCGCCTTCGTTAATCGGCCGTTGATCCTGTTGGCCGACGAGCCGACCGGAAACCTAGACCCCGCCACCTCTGTGGGGATCATGCGCCTGCTGGATCGCATCAACCGAAGCGGCACCACGGTGGTTATGGCCACCCATGACCGGGGCATCGTCGACACGATGCGTCGACGGGTCATCGAGTTGGACCGTGGAGTGATCCGGCGTGACGAGTCTCAGGGCGTGTACGAGTGAGCACGCTGGTACCTGAGACGGTGGCGACGGGACGGGTGGACTGACGTGCTGTCGCGGCTCTGGTACTACGCCCGCGAGACCTTCGTTAGCCTGTGGCGGAACCTCAGCTTGACCATGGCAGCCATCCTGACGGTGGCAATCTCGTTGTCGTTAGTCGGCGCCTCCCTGCTTATCCGGGAGGGGGCTGACCGGGCCACGGCCCAATTCCAGGAAGGCGTGGAGTTCATTGTCTTCATGCGAGCCGACGCTTCGGACGACCAGGACGGCGCCATCCGGAATGTGTTGGACGGTAGCCCGGCCATCTCGGGCTATACGTATGTCGACAAGGAAGCGGCATACCTCGAGTTCCAGGAACTATTCGCCGACAAGCCCGAGTTGGTGGAGAGCGTGACAGCCGAGGTCATGCCGCCCTCCTACCGCATCGTGCCAGCTAACCCGGAGGCCGGAAACGTGGCCGAGATGGCCCGCCAGTTCGGCGAACAACCCGGCGTGAAGGAAGTGGCCACGGCAACCGATGCCATCCGTCAAATCGAGGACTTCTCCAACAGGGTCAGCCAGGCGCTCCTGGTTGCTGCTGTGGTGCTGGTCGGCGTCTCCGCACTACTGATCTTGAACACGGTATTCACCGCCATTGGTGCCCGTCGTCAGGAGATCGAGGTGATGAAGTTGGTTGGTGCGACCAACTGGTTCATCCGAATCCCGTTCATGTTGGAGGGCACCATCCATGGGTTGATTGGTGCCGCGCTGGCTGTTCCTGCCCTGTTCGTGGTCGACGACCAGGTGCTGGCCTACTTCCAGAAGTCCGATGCCGTGCCGTTGTTCCGGGGCTTCGCTGTGCCCGATGGGTTCGTCTGGGACACCAGTATCTGGCTGCTGGTCATCGGCGGTGCTGTAGGCATGGTCGGTTCCGCAGTGGCCGTCACCCGCTACCTGGACGTCTGACCGGTGGATACCTGAGCGATGGATGGGGGCCCGCCGGAACCGGGATGGGTTCGGGTGGCCGATGCCGTGCCGTCACCGGGGACCATCGCCGAATCGACCATCGAGCGCAATGGTCGGACCGACGACCTAGTGGTCTGGGTGACCGTTTCTGGGGTGCCGTGCGTGTCGGAGGCCCGATGCCCGCACCAGTGGTCTCACCTGGCCCATGAGGGGGCAGTCGACGGCGAGGAGCTGGTCTGCTTGACCCACTTCTGGCGTTTCGGCGTGGACGGCGAGGGTTGGAAGCAGAACGTGAACGGCCGCCGAGACCGAAAGGGCGACCTCGAGGTGCTGCCGTGCGTAGCGCACGACGGCGGCATCTGGATCCAGTCTGACGACTGACGGGCGCCGGGCCGGTGCTGTCGGTAGATGCTGCCCGTGGAAGGCTGACGGCACCACGAGCGACCACGATTAGGAGTGCGACATGGGTGTCGACGGCGACCTTCTCAAGCAGTACACCATGACCACCTGGGGCTATAAGCAGGGGGAGTCGGTGTCGCTGATGATCCATCTGGGGGTGCGGCTCGGGCTCTACGAGGCGCTTGACGGTGCGGGCCCGGTGACGGCGGGCGACCTGGCGGCAGCCACTGGGCTGCACGAACGGTGGCTACGCGAATGGCTTCGTTCGCAGGCGGCGGCCCAGCTGATGGTCAGTGACGAGGGGGAGACGTTCGAGCTACAGGCTGAAGCCGCCATGGTGCTGGCCCGTAAGGGCACGCCGACCTATGCCGGCGGTGTGTTTAGCCACCTTCGGAACCCGAAGGTCGCGGACGGGCTGGCCGAGGCATTCCAGACCGGTCTGGGCCTGACGTACGACGGCCAAGGTGAGGGATCCGAGCAGCACGTTGAAGCGATGCTGGCGCCCATGGCCAGAGCGCTGTTGGTGCCGAAGGTGATTCCGGCTCTGGACGGGGTGGCCGACCGGTTGGCGGCCGGCGCCAAGGTCGTGGACGTGGGCTGTGGCACCGGGCTGGCCCTCGAGTTGATGGCTGCCGCATGGCCCGACTGCACGTTTGAGGGATACGACGTGTCCGAACGGGCGGTGTCGGTAGCCCGGCACCGATTCGACGACGTCGACAACGTGACTATCCACCTAGCTGGCGGGGAGGACGTGCCTCCGACCGCCGACGTCGACCTGATGATGACTCTTGACTGCCTGCACGACATGCCGAGGCCCGACCTGGCAATGGGAGCTATCCGGGCGGCCATTTCCGACGACGGGACATGGCTGGTCAAGGAGATCAAATCGTCGCCCGAGTGGTCCAAGAACCTACGCAACCCGATGCTGGCCATGATGTATTCGACGTCGGTGGCGTCGTGTATGTCGTCGGCCATGTCAAGTGAAGATGGCCTAGGCCTTGGGACGCTCGGCATGAACCCGGCGGTCCTCGAGTCGATGGTCACCGACGCCGGCTTCACCCGGTTCTCCATGCACGATCTCGATGATCCCACCAACCTCTACTACGAGGTACGTCCCTAAAGCCAGACAGTGCGCATGCAGTAGCACCCACAGGTTTTCAGCCTGTTTTGAGAGTTTCTGTTCTTTCCAGAACCGGTTCAGACGCTGCTCAACGGCTGAAGCCGGCGGTATCTCTGTCCAAGGCCCAGATGCCGTGGGGGGCCGACGGAAAGAACGCCATAGTGCGCTCCTCCAGCAACTCCATGCCCAGCCGTCGGGCTACGGCCTGGGATGGCCCGTTGTCGGGGAGGATGCACGAGAAGATCCGGTCCAAGTCCAGTTCCTCGAATGCGTACCGGATGGCCGCGGCACCGGCCTCCGTGGCGTAGCCCTTCCCCCAGTGATCGGGGTGGAGCGTCCAGCCGACCTCCACGCCCGGCCAGTCCGGACGCTCGGGACGGTGGAGGCCTGCTCGGCCCAGAAAGACTCCCGTGAACCGCTCCTCTAGCGCCCACTGTCCGGTTCCCCGGAGCACCCACTGGCCCAGGAACCCAGCGATCTGCTGCCAAGCGTCGCTCCGGTCCAGGCTCTCCGGGAGGTGCAGGCAGCGTCGCACCTCCGGACTGTCCAGCACGGCGAAGTAGTCGTCCACGTCGTCATCTCTGAACGGGCGCAGAACAAGCCTTTCGGTCTCAAGCGTCGGGCAGGCCACCATCCGCTGAGTTTGTCACCCGACTGGCAGGGCGACCCCCCGCCCCCTCAGGGGAGGGGGGTGACAGACTCAACCTACGATGAGAGAACATCCTGAAAGTCCGATCTTTGGTCCTGAGGACCCGCGCTTAGATCCCCCGAACCCTCCGGAAATCCAACCGGTTCGTTCGATCGCCAAGGCGATCTCTTGGCGGGTGGTGGGAACACTCGACACCCTGATCTTGTCCTTCGTCATCCTGAGTTTTCTGGGCCCTTTCTTGGGCCTTGAGGAGGCAAGCGGAGTTGACAAGATAAGAACCGCCGCCTTAATTGCTTTGACCGAAGTGGCAACCAAGATGACGCTCTACTACCTGCATGAGCGACTCTGGTCGCGGTTGCAATGGGACCGCACCGTGGACGAAGAGGGCCACTACCGGGAGGGGCGACGGCGCTCGGCTACCAAGACGGCGACATGGCGGGTGTTGGCGAGCGCCGACACGATGGTGCTCGGGTTCGTCTTCACCGGCAATTTGGCGACAGCCATATCGATCGGTGGATTCGAGGTCATTACCAAGTTGGTGCTCTATTTCTTCCATGAACGCTATTGGGCGCGGATCCGTTGGGGGATCATCGCGGGGAGTGCATGAGGTTCGAACCGGCCTGCTGAACCAGGGCATTGTTTGGTGTATCTACACCGAGGGCGTCAGAGATACCCACCGCCCCCATAGGAGGGGTGGCAGGCTGAGACCGTGAAGAAGTACGCGGTTGCTCTGACGTTTCTGTTGGTCGTCTCAGGGTGTGGCGGAAGTTCAGACACCGGCACGCCAGCAACGACGGTTGCCCCTTCAGCAACTCAGGCGCCGACCACAACTGCTGTGCCGACAACCACTGCGGCACCGACAACAACGACGGGGCCTGCAACGACTACAACTGAGGTAACTGCCAGCATCGTGGCGTCAACGATTTCCCCTGCGGCAACGACGACGGCATCACCGCCAACCACCACCACGACGGCACCTCAGGCGGCTACGCCTCCCACCACCACTGGGGGAACCGGTGGCCAAGCCAGCGTAGAAGGCGCCGGAAAGGGCAGGCCGACAGACAGATACGCCTGCAATATCGATTCCTTGGGTTACTGCATCTTCACAGGGGTTCCGCATCAGACTGGACTTGATCCGGGAACCGAAGACGTCGTCGATCGTGACGGGAACTTCCTCTTTGCTGTAAACGAAGCAGTGGCGGTGAATGCCCAAGGCGAAGCACTCCAGGCGAGAGGAACGCCCGCCTTCGACGGAGACGACCTCCAGCGGTCCTCACAGGACGGACTAAGCGAAGACGAGAAAGCCTTCCAGCGCGTCATGGCGATCATGTTCCCAATCCGCAATGCCCTCATGTACGACATCGCAGCAGTCACCCAAACCGAATGGGATCTCCTCGTCGGCGAACTCGGACGGAGAGAGATCAAAGAAACAACGTTCACCTCAGGACTAACTCCCAAAGACAACTACTACGGGCGACAGGGCATCTTTGACCTTGCGAAAAATCCTGAAAGGAAGGACATCCACCATGACGTCATGAAGTTTCTGGAAGAAGCAGGTCTGTATTTGCTCTGCCATGTGACGACAGATGACTTCGGAGACATGCTGAAGGAAACCCATCCCGAAGGGCACGATCCCTGCGGGGATGCGGGGATCTCGACAAAGATTCCGTTCTCCTATCTGGCACCTACGACTGTCGCGCCAACCACCACAGCACCTACCGAGGCTCTTGAGATCTGGGAAGAGGTATACGTAGAGATTCGTCGCATAGCTGCGGAGAGACCACGCCGCGGTCAAACCATCAACCTCAGGGCCGCTCCAGGATTCTCCGACGAACACCTAGAGGTCGTCACCGCCGCTTATGCGGAGGCCGCCGACTTCTGGTCAGGCGGATTCGACTTTGCCGAGACAATCCTGCTCGTGATCGTCGATGAAACCGATAGGACTTGGTGGGAAACTGAAATGTCACTGCTCGAAGGCGAGCGCTTCAACCCAGGGTGGTTCTCTGAGGTCCATGAATCTGCTGCTCACGGGATGGTCGAGGTCGATACGAATGGTGTACCCCATATCGTCAGCGCCACGGGAAGCCAGACCGACTTTGGACAGAACGCAGTTGCCGCGCTTGCTCAACTAGTAGCGCATCACGAGACCACTCACTGGTTCCAGTACCTAGCGACTGGGTCCAAGACTGATCGATGCCTTCTAATGGGAGACCCTTCCTGCCCATGGACATACCTCCCCTGCTGGCTGACTGAGGGACACGCCGAGCTCTACATGAAGGCGTTCGCTGACGGGCTTGAGGACAACCCTGTGCCATCAAGTGTCTGGCGAGAAGTACGACTGGCAGGAATTGGGAAGTCCATACCCGATGCGGCCTCGGTGACTGCTCAGGGCTGGCTCGATTATTTGTGGCTACCTCGGACGTCGACTGAACCACGATGCATAGGCAGCGGTGGACCCCTCGGCTACTCCCTCGGTCTTCCAGTAAACGAGATCCTCTTCTATGACTTCGGTGACGCGAAAATTAATGAGTGGCTTCTCACCACTGGGACCTATCCGAGCACTCCGTCATGTCCTAGTTGGTTCAACGCTTTTGAAGACGTGTTCGGTGTTTCTGTTGAGAACTGGTATCGAACGTCGGGAGCTCCGTATCTGTTGGACACGTTTTCTTCTGACCGCTCAGCTAAAGATGTCCTCACCTTCGACCCAGATGGGTTCTCCCCCTACTGCCAACCAGGTCAAGTTGGCGCGACAGAAACCGGCTCTGTGGCTGGGGAAACTGGATCAGACACCGTCGACCCTCTCGAATAAGAGCGTCCCTGGCATGCCCTCAGCACACCTCCAAGGCCATCGGAGTATCCATCCGAACCCCTTCGTTGCGGGGGACGTGGGGCTTTCGCCCCGTTCTCCCTAGGGACTCCGAAGTTAACCCACCTCAAAACGGTGGAGAGAGGCGCTCCGCCTACCCCCTGAGCGGTTGGATAACTCCCAAATCGGGGGCTGAAACACCGTTCGCTGGGGCGCAGTCACGCCTCTCACCAGGAACTCTACCCGCCACGGACGCGAGTCGAGCCAGAGGCTGCGGCCTACCTGCACGTATCTACACCTGGGGGCTCGCTGGTATCGATCTAGAGGTTGGCGCTAATGGCCAACTAGGCGCCTACGAAAGCAGGTTGGCACCAGTGTCCTGACTGACGATTCGGGCGGGCGGGTCGGCAACGAACTCTTGTCCCAGGGTGAGCCACTCCGAGTCGGCAGACAATGCATCCACGAATGCGCCGTATCCAACACCGTTCTCGAACTGGAGCACGTAGGTCATTAGGTGTCCAGGTCCTGTGTTGTGGGCGATAAGTGCGACATTGGTCGCACCGAGGCGTCGGTGGATTTCAGACCCCCGCCTACAGAAGCCGATGAAATCGCCCTCACGGCCTTGATGGACTTCCCAGACGGTCCTTCCTACAAACATCATCTTTCATTTCCTTTCTGTTGGGCGGAAAGCCCCGTTACTCGGAGCCATCTGGATGGTGCCTTCGAGTACGCCCGATTGCAAACACATGCATGTGGCAATTGTTGACGCCACCCCGCCCCGTACGGCGTGGGGCTGAAGAGGACTGGTTGATGTCCTGCCAGAACAACTGACCAAACCCATCGGCAAAATCGGCGACGAACAAGAAAACGACCTGCTCTTCGGTGACCTCAGCCACCAGAAAATCGCGGCAGACTTTCGCCATGTCGCCTGGCTCGGTTGCCGTAATCGCCTATTTGCACTTGCGAGGAAGGCGGTGAGTCAGAGTCGCGACTTCAAGATCCTTGGCTACACGGTCGGCCAGGCACCAAATCTTCCTCTGATCGTCGTGGTCCTTTCTGCACTAGTGGTTCGGGTAGCTGAAAAAGGATCAGGGGTCGATCGGATTGCTACCTCTGTGTTCGTCGTGAGCCTCAGCATCTGGAGTTATCTGGAAGCGGTCGATGGCGTCAATGCTTTTCGAAGACTTCTGGGAATAGTGGGCTTTGCCGTCGTGTTGACCCGTCTCGTAGGACAACTTCACTAAGCCACTGGCAGGACGCCAGCGAACTGGGGTTGGTCGATGGATCCCCGGGGAACCACCAAGACCGGGAGTGCGCGTCGGGCTTCAGAGCGGAGTTGCAGCTTCCATGGAAGGATCGCCCTTCACAACAAATGGAGGAAAGAAAGCATGTCCTATACCTACCTGAACGTCAGCGACATCGGTCAAAGGTTCAGAGACGCACCAGTCGGCACCGATGAGGGCAACGCTGCTATGGCCGAGCTGTTCGCGATCTACGAGGATTGCGGAGTAGAGGCCGTCTCGACGGGTTGGTCGGGGGCTCTAGGAAAGATCATCAGCATCCAGACTGCGCCGGACGCTGAAAGTGCGACAAGGTGTCAGGTGGCTCTGACCAATGCTGGTCTCGTGGAGGGCCTGCTCACAGGCCCCTACACGTCGTTGGAAGACTTGATCGCAATGCAAATGTAGAACGCGGGCGGGCTGGGGGGCGGCCCGAGCGGCCGTCCCCTCAGTCGGCTTTCTCCAGGCGGCGGGCGTCGGTGGAACCGATGACCACCACGATGTCGGCGGCTAGCACCCGGTCGACGGTCGACGGCGCTACGAAGTCGATCAGCTCGGGCATCGGGACCTCATCGGCGGGTAGGGACAGTGTCGTGCCGACCGCCCTAGCGTCGCCAAGGAATCCTTCCCGGTAGTAGATCGTCGACAACGAGGCCCGGTAGGCGTTGCCGGGTGCGGTCGTCTGGTAACTGTCCAGCCCAAGGAGTCGGGTAACCTTGCCTGCCAACCCGCCCACACTGGAGCCGTTGGCTACGAATACGACCACTTGATCGGGGGGCCTGCTGAATGGCCCATCCGGCGGCACCGGCACGCCGGCTCGATCCAGTACCACCGGTGGACCGTCGGGCACCAAGCAGCCCGCCGACGCCCCGAAGCCGACGCCGTGAGCGCACGGGTACTCGTATCGACGGACCTGTACGGTCCGCCAACGTCGACCGTCGACCGTGGTGGGACGCATATCAGGCACGTCGATCGGTCCCACGCCGGCCAGCGCGACCTGCAGAGCTAGCCGGGACGGATCGGGCCCGGCTGCTTCGACAGCCCGAGCCACCCAACGCACGAGGCTGCACGCCTCCACCACCGTCCGGTGGACGTCATCCGCGGCGCTTTCGACGGTGGGCACCGCTACGCCCTCGACCTCTGCCCAAGCCTCGACGCAGAGACGATCGAACGGTCGCCGTTCAGCATCATCAAGTCGCTGTGCACCGGTCGCCGACCCGTCGACCACCAGGGCGCCGTCGTAGTAGGCGCCAGCGGTCGGTCCGCCGAACTCGGCGATCCGTGATGCCACCGCATCCAGGCCCTGTCCGTCCAGACCCGACAGGACAAACTGTGGGCGGGGCATTTGCTGTTCCAGCATCTCCAGGATCAGCCACGGCAGTGACGTCATGTCGACTAGCGGGATGACCACGTCCACGCCGTCAGCAATCATGGCGGCGACTGCAGTGTCTAGGCCCACCTGGCATGTGGTGGCCCCTTCGCATCCGATCTGATACCGGTTGGAAGTCATGTCGACCTCGGCCAGTGCATGATCGACCGCGGCCATGAGGTCGTCAGACCGTTGAGGTGAATCTGGTACGACCACCCCAATGGTCGCACCAACTAGGAGTCCGCGGTCTATGGCAGCCCCCAGGGCGAGGCTCAGACCAGTTCGGTCACCGACCTCGATGGAGTGGAGCAGACCCTGCCCTTGGAGCAAGTCCAGGTCGGAGATGCCGCGTACGGCGAGATGGGAGACCCGGTGGCGGCGAGTGAGACAGCTTGCGGCGGTTCCAGGTATGGGGGTGGCGGCCAGGACCACGACTGCTTCGTGAATCTCGACAGCTTCCAGACAGGCAGCCTCACGCAGGGTGTCGATGTCGAGATCGCCACCCCCCAGCGCCGACACGCCAATGGTTCGAAGCTCGAGTGATCGACCGTGGATTCCGCCGCATGCCTCGTTCACGACATCCAGGAACGCAGCCACCATGGCGCCGGGATCGCCCACCGGCACGCCGAAGCCCACCTTGACTAACTCGTTGAGGCGGGTGTCGATCTGGGCGATGACGATCGATTCGGCAGTGATTCCCGCCTCCACAGCAGTAGGAGCGTCTATCGGATCAGCGGAGCCCATCCGACAGAAGGAGTCCAGTCCGGAGAACCGACTGGTCCGGTCGAGAGACTCCTGAAAGGCGAGAAAGATCGGTCCGCGGGGGTCGACGTATTCGCCATCGGTAACCACCCCGTCGGGTAGGAGATCTGGCGAGAGTGTCTCTGGAGACAACTCATTGTCGCCGCTCTCGGGATCCCTGTCTTCAACCCGCTCCGTAACGGTCGGGGACATGGCTACCGAAGTCGTCGACTCGACGGGTGCAATCAATGTCGTGCTGGTGGGCGGGGCGGTCTCGGACCCTGGAGCGCTCGTCGTCGAGGCGGAAGCGGACGTGGTTGATGGAGTGACCGTGATGACAGCAGTCGGCGAGGTCGTCGCCGGCTCGGTCGTGGGGTCATTGGTCGTGCAGGCGGGGAGGGTCGCCACGAGGGCGGCGGCGAGCGCGAGGGTGGTGGGGAGACGGTGGCGCATAGGCAGGGTGGGTGCCCGGAGGGCACCGCTGGACAGTATTCGGGTGAAACCCAACACCGTCGGACCTTTGCATGGCCATCGCTGGGGGTATTGCCGGGGTGTCCACCCAGGATGCCTTGATCGGTGCCCGGGGGGCGGGCTGTTGGTCGCGTAGCGTCGACGCCGTGCCGGACATCGAGGACCCGATCGAGCTACCGGATCCTGCCACCGAGGCCGAATCCGCTTCCACCGCTGAAGAGGGCTCCATGCCTGAACGGACCGAAGCAGAGGCCCGGACGGATCCTTCCGGTGAACACCGCGGACGCCGGTCCGCCTTTTTCCGGGAACGTTCGGATTCGGTATCACCGACAGCCGGCATGCCTTCTCCTTCGGGCGGTCGGTGGACCGATGCCGAGGCCGACGAGCAGATCCGAGCCTTTCTCGTCCGACTGGCCGGCGACCGCCAGTTGGTCCACTGTGATGACCCGGTCGAGTTCCTGCAGGAGAACGACCTTCTACTGCTTTTCGGACCGGAGGAGGAGACTGCCTTCGCCGACCTGGCCTTGCGGTTTCCCGACGAGGCGGTCACTCGGTGGGCCACGCTGCTCAGCGGAGGTGACCGCACTGAGGCTTTCGGGCCCCGGTCGCGTGCCGAGCGGCGTGACGAGGCCAGCCTCGTTCGTGAGTTTCAGATCGGCATGCGGAAGCGGGCCATGGGTGGCATCCTCCTCCTGGGCGTGCTGGCCCTGGTCGGATTCGGGGCACGATCCCTGTTGGAAAATGAGCCTGAGGATCGCTCGGACCGGTCGCTGCGCTTCTCTGGATCCACGATCACCGACATAGATGGAGAGCCGGTGCTGCGCCTCGAGGGAGGCCCCCCGGTGGCCGAACCGACACTGATCGCGTCGGCCGACCGGGTGGTGGCCGTCCTTCGAGGCGACGGACCTCCGGAGAACCGGATCCGGCTCGACGTCCCGGACGTCGACCTTCCGGTCCGCCCCGGATTGCTGATGGCTACTGTTTTTGAACACCGGGGAGGTCAGGTCGCCCTCGTGGGCCCTGAGGACTGGTGGATCGGTGCCTGTGTTCGGGTGACTGTGGCGACCGATTCCCTGCGACCGCTTGATGTCGTGGTATACGAGTCCGAGGAGGGAGCGTGTCCGGATGGGCTCGGAGGACGGGCGGCCCGGGTGACGTGCGTCGGGCGGGCCGCACTGATGTTGGGTGTCGATATCCCCCAGGGAGGCGTGGAACTCGACGAGGGCGGGCTGGGTTGGGCCGAGACCATCCGGTTCGGGGTCGAGGCCGCTCCGGGCATCTCCTCGAAGTGGGAGGTCCTGTCCGTCCGGGGAGCGATCACCGTTGCGGACGCTTCGGGGACGGGAGAAATCTCCGTACCGGCCTTTGGTGGAGCACCCGGCGACGTGGTGCCCGTTGAGATTGGTGGGGCCAGCGGTGATTGCACCCTCACCTGAGCGATGACCTAAGCGGAGACCGGAGCGGCACCTGAGCGGGGACCGGAGTCGAGGCACCCTGCCCGGTACTGTGTCGATATGTGCGGCCGTGTGGTGACCGCGTCGGGCCCGGAGGAACTGAGCGAATACCTCGGGGCTGACGCCATTGTCGATGTGCTGGACGGCCCCGACCACAACGTCGCACCGTCTCGCCGTCTTCCCGTGGTTTGGACTTCTGATGAGGGCGGCGGCCGACTCCTCGGCACGGCACGCTGGGGACTGGTGCCCGGCTGGGCAAAGGATCCGGCTATCGGAGACCGGATGTTCAACGCACGGGCCGAGACGGTGGCCGATAAGCCTTCCTTTCGAGATGCCTTCCGCTGCCGACGCTGTCTGGTAGCCGTGGATGGTTTCTACGAGTGGGGTCCCGGTACGCCGTCGCCTGCCGACCAACGGCCTGACAATGCCCGAACCTCTAAACAGCCGTGGTACATCCAGCGGTCGGACGGACGCCCGTTGGTCTTCGCCGGCCTGTGGGAGCGGTGGGTCGGTACCGGATCGGATGACCGGCGTCCAGGAACCGATCCATCCGTGAACGGACCGTCAGACGATGGGCTTCGAACCTGCGCCGTCATCACGGTGCAGGCCAATGGTGACCTCTCGCCAGTGCACCACCGAATGCCGGCCGTACTCGAGTCAGCCGAATGGGGTGCGTGGCTGGATGCCGACGACCCGAATCGTCACGAACTCGAGCGCCTGCTGGCCCCGGCTGCTGACGGCACGCTGTCTCGCCATCCAGTCGACCACAGGGTGAACAACGCCCGGAACAAGGGCGCCGACCTGCTGGATCTCTTGGACCGGACGCGGATTGACGCGCCACCGCCACCCGCTGGACAGGGGGCGCTCTGGTGAGAACAAAGCCGTCCCTGGAGCGAACCGCTCAGTCGCTCGAACGCACTGGCGAAACGGTGGTGATCACCGTGGTGTCGCTCCGGCGACGCCTCGACATCCGGATGCTCCGTTGGCAGGCCCGACTTGACTCCAAGGCTGGGGACCGAGTCATTCCTTGGATCACTGCGTTCGTCCTGGCCATCGTCCTGTCGCTTCTAGCGCTGGCCCGATACCGAGATCTCGGCATCGGACCGGACCTCGGTCACTACCTCCAGGCGTCCCACCTCATGGACCGCGGATTCGAACCAGTGGTGACAAATCTTGGCCACAACCTGTTCGCCGACCAGGCGGCGTGGATCTTCTGGCCCATTGCCTGGATCCTTCGTGTCCTGCCGGCTGCTGGCACGCTGCTCGTCCTCCAATCGATGGCCTTGGCCCTCGCCGTGGTGCCCATCTGGCGGATCGCCCGAGGCCCGGCCAATCTCCGGATCGCTCCCGCTTCTGCCCTGATGGCGGCCTATGCCCTTCACCCGTCAGTGCATGACCTGAACCTGGCCGGCTTCCATCCCGAGGCGTTGGCCATCCCGGCGCTCATGGCGGCCTACCTGATGGCTCGCTCGGAACGCTGGTGGTGGCTGGCGGGGTTGGCGCTGGTGGTGGTGTCCACCCGGGCTGATCTGGGGCTGGCCGTCGCCGCACTCGGACTTATTCTGGTCGGGGAGGACAACCGCACCCGTGGCTGGTCGTTGGCCACTTTCGGCCTGACCTGGTTCCTTGTCATGTCGTTCGTGGTGCAACCCCTGATGGGTGAGGGCCACTACCCGCACCTTGGTGCCTTCGCCCACTACGGCGACGGCGTGGTCGGCATCTTCTTCGGGATACTGGCCGATCCGGCGGGACTGCTGGGCGACTTATTCGCCCGGGAGGGCTTCGACAAAGTGTTGTTGCTGCTCGCTCCGGCGCTATTCCTGCCGCTGGTACGCCCCAGGTATCTGGTGCCGATCATTCCGTTGGTCGTCTTTTACCTGGTGGCTGACGTACCAGACGCCGGCTACGGGAATCCGCAGCAGGACGTGGCAGCGTTGGCCTTCGTATTTATCGCCGCCACGTACGCCCTCATGCGCATCGGGACTGAGGGGGTCAGTCGAATACATGTGGATCGTCGGGTTCTCATGGTTCTGGTGCTGACCGCCATGGTGTTTTTCGTCCGTGATGCCGCCTCGTCGCCCTATGAGGATCCGTGGGACTGGGGTCGACGAAGCCCGACCGACGAGGCTCGGGTCTCGACTTCGGTGCTGATCGGAGACGACGCACGGGTGATGGTGCCGTCAGAGGTGTACCCGCTCGTGGCTGATCGTCAGGCGGCTCACATCCTGTTGCCCACTCACGGCATGCTGCCCGATCTGGACTGGTCTGGACGTATCGACGCCGTGGTGGTCGATGTGGAGTCTCTGGGCTGGCTGGCCACCGAGATCCGAATGTTCGAGTCACGCCTGATAGCCATGGATTACCGCAAGCGGTTCGACCGTGACGGCGTCCGGCTCTGGGTGCGCCGGCCGGGCGCCTGATAGTGCCGGTGATGGTTTTCTGACCCGTTACACGACGGCGGTGTGCCCGTCGGAGCGAAGGGCACACCGGAGTTGTTCGGCGACCGCATCGAGATGGCTGGCGTCCACCTCAGGGTCAGCTTCCGTGAAGTCGAGGTGCCCCATGTGGTTGATCGGCACGACGTGCAAATGTGTGTGCGGAACCTCGAACCCAGCGATCATTAGTCCGATTCGGGCGGGGGCAAAGACGGCCATCTGCGCCTGACCGACGGCATGGGCCACCACGGTGCAGTGGGCGGCGGTCTCGGCCGGGAGGTCGGTCCACCGGTCGACTTCGGCGAGAGGAACGACTAGCACGTGTCCCGTGTTGAGAGGCCGGATGTCGACCATGGCCACACAGATGTCGTCCCGCCAGATGATCCGTCCGGGAAGTTCGCCTTCGATGATGCGGGTGAAGATCGTGGGCACGGGAACTCCGGTCGTGTTGTGGCTGGAACGCCCTGCCTGAAGGCCGGCGCTTCTGGGGGTGGTTGCGGATCGTAGGCTGCGCCCGATGGGACCGAAGACCTCAGCGACCACGCCGACGTCACTCACCGGCTGGGCGGGAGTTTGGACGATTCCCAACCTAATCACCGTGGTCCGCCTCGGGTGCATCCCGTGGTTCTTGTGGCTACTGGTCTCCCAGGAGAACCGCATGGCCGCCGCTTTGCTACTCGGGGTGTTGGGTGCCACCGACTGGGTGGACGGCTGGATCGCCCGTCGTTTCAATCAGATATCCGATGTCGGCAAGTTGCTGGATCCGACGGCTGACCGGATCCTGCTGGTTGTCGCTCTGGTGGCCATCGCTGACGATGGGTCTATTCCAATGTGGTTTGCGGTGACCATCTTGGTTCGGGAAATCCTGATCGGGCTGGTGGCCCTGATCCTGTTGGCGATCGGGGTTCGGCGCATCGACGTGACGTGGTGGGGCAAGACAGGCACATTCGCCCTCTTGTGGGCCGTGCCATGCTTTCTGGCCGGCCAGTCCACGATCCCCGCGGCGGTGGCCTTCGAGGCCGGGGCCTGGATCTTCGGCATTCCGGGCCTGCTCATTTCCTGGATCGCTGCCTGGGGCTACGTTCCGGTGGCCCGCTCCGCACTCAGGGAGCGCCGGACTCGTTCTTGAGTAGGCCCGTTCCTGAGGAGCGGGCCGGTAGCGGTAAGTTCATTACATGAACGTTCCCTCCGATCTCCGCTATTCGGTCGACCATGAGTGGGTCCGGGTGATGGGGGACAGCCGTGTGCGGATTGGGATCACTGACTACGCCCAGGATGCGCTGGGAGACGTGGTGTTCGTCGAGACACCCGAGGTCGGGACCCGGATTGAATCCGGCAGTGTGTTCGGTGAGGTGGAGTCAACTAAGTCGGTCTCGGAGCTTTTCGCGCCGGTGACCGGCGAGGTGGTCGCGGTCAACGAGGAGTTGGAGACAGCTCCCGAGAAGGTCAACGAGGACCCTTACGGCGAGGGATGGATCTGTGAGATCCTGGCCGAATCGGAAGGCGACCTCATGGATTCAGCGGCCTATCAGGCGTTGATCGAGGACTGATCATGGTTGGGTATCCCGAGGGCACGAATGACGAACCGACAGACGCCTTCGATCCGGTCGCTGATGTTCCGCACCGGTCCGACCGGGATCAGTTCCCCTCTGAGTGCGGGCTATTCGTCGTCGAGTCAGGCCCCAAGGCCGGTTCGCGCTACGGCCTAGAAGCTCCACTGACCTCTGTGGGTCGCCACGGCCAAGCCGACATCCTGCTCGACGACGTCACGGTGTCACGCCGTCACGTCGAGGTGGAACGGATTGCCGACCGCTATCTGGTCCGGGATGTCGGCTCCCTGAACGGCACCTGGTTGAACGGCGGACGGATCGACACGGCGGAGTTGAGCGACGGCGACGAACTCCAGATCGGCCGATTCAAGTTGGTCTTCTTCCACGGAACAGCGGATTGAGCCCGCGGCGAGGTCGGATGGCGCATCCGGTCCATCACGACCTACTCGGAGGATGGAACCAATGAACATCGGTGACGTGGTCACCGTTCTGGAGGCCGAGTTCCCCGACGTGACCGTTTCCAAGTTGCGGTTCTTGGAGGCTGAAGGTCTGGTTCGCCCGGCCCGATCGGCTAGCGGCTATCGGCGTTACGAGGAGGAGGACGTGGCCCGTGTCATTCGAGCCCTCCGGCTTCAGCGTGACCGGCATCTGCCGTTGAAAGTGATCGCCAGCATGCTCGATGAGAGCCCTCCGGCCGGAACCCCGGGTGACGGTGGCGTTGATGTACCGGCCTTCCGGGAGCGGGTCGGTCGCCGGGGGCGTTCTGCCGAAGGTGGCGGACTATCTGGATCGGTGAGCGTTTCCCTGGCCGAGCTGGCTGTCATGGTGGGCCTTGACGAGGACACGGTCGCTGAGCTCGAACGTCTGGGTCTGGTCCGGGGTCGCGAAGCCGGGTCCAGCACGGTGTACGACGACGAGGCGGTGTTGGTCGGCCGGGTTGCAGCATGCTTCGTGGGTCATGGCTTTGACGTGCGTCATCTCCGGATGTACCTGGTGGCCGCCCAGCGTGAGGCCGGCCTCCTGGAACAGCTGGTAGGTCCAGTCGCCGGCGGTGGGGGACCGGGGGACTCTTCCCACGGTCGGTCGTTGCTTGAGGCTCGACAGTTGGTCGACGAGTTGACCGATGCCGGCTCGGCGCTACACGAGTTGCTGGTCCGGCGGGAACTCGGCACGGTGGGCCGATGAACGGACCGAAGCTCCATCGCACCGCCGAGGAGATCGAGCGACGGATTGACTCCATGGCCGAGGAGTTGGTGGATTGGGTAGATGTCGACACGGTGGTAGTGGGAGTTCTCAAGGGCTGCCTCCCGTTCATGGCTGACCTCGTGCGGCAATTCACGGTGCCCGTCGAGATCGACTTCTTGGCCCTGAGCACGTTCCTGCCAGACAGTGGTCGTGTTCGCCTTACGAGGGACCTGTCGATCGACGTGACCGGACGCAAGGTCCTGCTCGTAGAGGGTGTGGTCGACACGGGATTCCGTCTCGACTATCTGCGGCGGCATTTGGCCTCCCATGGAGCGTCCGAGGTGAGGGTCTGCACCCTTTTCGATCGTGCTGATCGGCGGGTTCTACCTGCGGATCTGAACCATGTCGGATTCGACACGGGGGCGACGTTCCTGGTCGGATTCGGACTGGACCACCGGGGAGAGTTCCGCAACCTCCCGGCGGTGGTTGAAGTCGACCTGACCGAGCTGGATCGGGGTGGCCCGGAGATGGTGGATGCCGTGAGGAACACGGGACGGGCCGACACGCACAACTAGGGTTTCGGGGTGCTGTTTCACTCGCCCGTCGCCCTGACAGTTCCGGCCGATGAGAGCGACCAATGATCGCCATGGAGGTGTTGGGCGTCCAGGAGGTCCTGCCATCGGACACTCCGGTGGTCCTGCTTCGGGAGACTGAGGGCGAGAGGATGCTGCCCATCTTCATCGGGCTACCCGAGGCAAAATCCATCGGTCTGGCTATGACCGGCCAGGATCCGCCACGTCCCATGACTCACGACCTAATGGCCTCCCTGCTGGAGACATTCTCGGTGTCCGTCGAGCAGGTGGTGGTGACCGAAATACGTGAGCGAACGTTCTTTGCTGAGGTCACCCTTCGGGGGCCGGTGGGCATCGAGGTGATCTCAGCCCGACCGTCCGATGCCATTGCCCTGGCCGTGCGAACGGGAGCCCCGGTGTTCGCCGCCGAAGAGGTGGTCGATGAGGCGGGCTTCGTACCGCCGCCGACCGATGACACAACGGAGTCATCCGGAGAGACGGCTGCCGAGGTGCAGGTCGAGGAATTCCGGGCCTTCCTGGACTCGGTCGACCCCGAAGACTTCGAGTCCTGACCAGACGTCGTTGCTCGGCTTGCTCCGGGTCCTGATCGCGCGCTGAGCGCGAGAATTGCCACGCTCCGTGCGAAATCCTTGATTCGAGGAGGCGCCCTGCCTACGCTGTGTCGAGTCACAGGGCTGTAGTTCCAACCGTGGAACGCTGAGCCCGATTCGAGGGAGACGTCCCATGGCCGCCAATTCAGATTCTTCGCTGCCAGGAAGCGGACAGGAGTCCGTCGAGCCCGAGGGCTACCCGGGCAAGCGCGCTGCCGAGATCGCTGGCATCACCTACCGCCAACTGGACTACTGGGCGCGAACCGATTTGGTTCGGCCGTCAATGGCCCGGGCGACCGGTAGCGGCAGTCGACGCCTCTACTCCTACCGCGACCTGCTGGAACTTCGGTCCGTTAAGTCTCTTTTGGACGCCGGCATCCGCCTGGAGCTAGTCCGTGAGGTCTTCGCCTATTTGACGACACAACTCGACGAGGACGTGACCCGGGTGAACCTGGTGATCAGTGGTTCATCGGTCATGGTCCGTACCGGCGAGGAGGAGATCGTCGACTTGCTGCGTCACGGTCAGGGAGTTCTCAACATCCTCCCTCTCTCCGGAGTCAAGGAACAGGTCGATGCCCGGATCGTGGAGCTGTACCCGGAGGGCCGTCGGGCCGCCGAAGCAGCCCCGATCGATCGGGCGGTCGGTCACTAGGAACAACGGCCGGGAGGGGGAGGCGGCATGGGCGAAGTTCGAAGACTTCGGGTCGAAGCGCTTCCAATGGATCCCATTTTCGCCCACGAGTCTGAGCAGCGGGTGGCCGATCTGCTGGACTTCTACGAGATTGCTTGGGACTACGAGCCCCGCACCTTCGTATTGGAGACCGCCCCCGACGGCAACCCCCGCACGGCATTCACCCCCGACTTCTACCTGCCCGATCACGACCTCTACCTAGAGGTCACTACTCTCCGCCAGTCGCTGGTGACCCGCAAGAACCGCAAGGTCCGTCTACTCCGAGAACGTCACCCTGGGATTCACATCCGAATCCTCTATCGCCGAGACCTCGAACGCCTCCTGGTTACCCACGCCGCCTGATCGCCCGGATCGGCCGGCCGACTACGGGGGCCCACCGGCCCTTGATCGATAGCGCCCCAGACGCGGAGACCTCTTTCCGACGTGGGACTACACAATCGCCTTGGTGTTCCCGCCGGTGAACGAGGGTGCTGCATTGGTCGTCCACTAGCTATGACCGGCGTGGACACCTATCTCATTGCCCAACCCATTGTGAGCGACTGGTCCTGAGGGCCGGCCCTGAGGTGCATATCTGCCTTGGATCCGGTGCGGCGTCAGTCCAGGAGGTCGGGCTGTTCACGCAGGATCTGGGCGAACAACGGCTGGGCACTGAACCAGCTGGCGAAGTTGCCTGCCACCTGCCGGTGGGTCATCGCTGCGGTCTCGTCATCCATGATGACCGGCGTACCGGCTGCCTCGGCCAGCAACTGGGCCTGACAGGAGCGTTCCATGGTGACGAAGAGCCAGGTCGCCGCCTCCACGGACTGACCAACTGTCAAGAGCCCGTGATTCCTCAGGATGGCTGCACTCCGGTCTCCGAGGGCGTAGGCGATGCGTTTGCCTTCCTCGGGGTCGTTGACGACTCCGGTGTAGTCGTCGAACACAACGTGGTCGCCGTAGAAGATGCAGGCGTCTTGAGTGATGGCGTCTAGCGGTCGACCAAGCGAGGCCCAAGCCTTGCCGTACAGCGAATGGGAGTGGGCCGCTGCGATCACATCGGGGCGGGCCATGTGGAGGCCGGAATGGATGGCGAACGCTGCCTGGTTGACGGCGAATTCGCCGTGCATGATCTCGCCGGTGTGACTCACCAGGAGGAGGTCCGAGACTCGGATGTGGCTAAACGGTGTTCCAAACGGGTTAACCCAGAAACAGTCGGTGTGTTCGGGGTCGCGCACGGTGACATGGCCGGCCACTCCTTCGCTGAACCCGTATTTGCCGAAGATTCGGAAGGCGGCAGCCAGGCGCTCTTTGCGGTGTTGGCGCTCGGCCTCGACGTCATCGAACGTCGGGATGTCGTAGGGAATGGGCTTTTCGGATTTGAATGCCGGGTTGTTTCGCAGATCAGGCTTACTCACGTCGGGCGCCTCCGCTAAGCGATCAGGGTTTACATCAAGTGTAGATAACGACTCGCTCGTCGGCCGGATCGGGTCGAGTGGCAACGGTCAGCAACGCGTCGCGTTCCACCTCAGGAGGGGAGGACGTTGACGGCCTGCTGGCGTAGCCAGTGGTCGGCCAGTACGAGGAGTGCCATGGCTTCGACCATGGGAACAGCACGCGGTAGCACGCACGGGTCGTGACGACCCTTGGCCTCCAGGGAGACCGCCTCGTTGTCAACAGTAACGGTGTCCTGCGCCGAGGCAATGGTGGCCGTGGGTTTGAAGGCCACCCGGAACACCACGTCGTCGCCGGTACTGATACCGCCCTGGACGCCACCGGACCGGTTGGTGGCGGTAACCGGCCCGTCGGGACCGGGCACGAAGGCGTCATTGTGCTCTCGGCCCGTCATGGACACAGCGTCGAAGCCGGCGCCCACGTCGAATCCCTTGGATGCCGGGAGCGACAGCATGCCTTTAGCCAGGTCGGCCTCGAGACGGTCGAACACGGGTGTGCCGAGGCCGGCCGGCACGCCTCTGGCCACACAGGTCACTATGCCGCCTAGCGAGTCGCCGTCGTGGCGGGCTGCATCGATGGCTTCGGTCATGGCGGTCGAGGCGAGCGGGTCCGGACAGCGGGTGGGCTCGGCCTCCACGGCATGGAGGGTCACTGAGCCGGCATCCACGTCGGCCACCACGTCGTGGACCCGAGACACCCAGCCGAGCACCTCAATGCCGGCCACCTCGGCCAGCAGGCGCCGGGCAATGGCTCCGGCTGCCACACGGCCAATGGTCTCGCGGGCGCTGGAACGTCCGCCGCCGCGCCAGTCACGGTTGCCGTACTTCGCGTCGTAGGTGAAGTCGGCGTGCGAGGGGCGGTACAGGTCCTTGAGGTGGTCGTAGGCCCCGGAGCGGGCATCGTCGTTGCGGACCAGCACGGCAATGGGGCCTCCGGTGGTTCGGCCTTCAAATATGCCTGACAGGATTTCCACGCGATCGGCCTCTGCCCGCTGAGTGGTGAGGCGGCTTTGGCCGGGCCGGCGACGGTCAAGGTCGTGCTGCAGGTCGTCCGCGGTCAAGGGGAGGCGGGGCGGACAGCCGTCGACCACCACACCGATCCCGGCGCCATGGCTCTCGCCCCACGTGCTGATGCGGAACAGAGTTCCGAAGGTGTTTCCCACGGGAATCGAGCATAGGGGCGGACCCCATGGCGCTTCGTGTCCATTCGGACCGGTTGCCAGCCCGCTCCCGGGTGGTCCGCGCCGGCTGGCTACCATCGCCGGCCGTGGGAGACCTCGACGGAAGACTCAACCTGGCCACCGCTTGGGAGGCAATTGCCGACGAGGTCGGTGATCAGCCGGCCCATTCAGCGGCCGGCGTACGGAGTTCGTGGACAGAGTTCGATGATCGGGCCGCCCGTCTGGCCGGCACCCTGACGTCTTACGGTCTAGGTCCTGACAGCAAGGTGGCCCTGTTTCTCTACAACGGGTGCGAATACCCGGAGGCGCAGTACGCCACGTTTAAGGTCCGGGGGGCGCCAGCCAATGTCAACTACCGCTACACGGGCGACGAACTGGCCTACATCCTCGACAATGCAGATGCCGAAGCAATTTTCTTCGACCACACCCTGATCGACAGGGTGGATGCCGTTCGAGCACGCTGCCCGTGGCTGAAGGCCATGATCCAGGTAGGCGGCGAACCGGACGACGTGGCCGACTGGGCCATCTCATATGACGAAGCGCTGGCCGCCGATCCCATGCCCCGGATTGATCGATCGGGCAGTGACCTGTGGTTCCTCTATACCGGCGGCACCACCGGCATGCCCAAGGCGGTGATGTGGGACCACGCCAACCTGCTCGGAACCATGGAGGCCACCTTCCGACCGTTCAGGGAGTCCGTCCCGACCACGGCGGCCGAGGCTGCGGGCATCGCCCGACGGGTGGCTGATGCGAGCCGTGAGATCCGTCAACTCTGTGCTGCTCCATTAATGCACGGAACCTCGGGCATTCCCGGTCTGGCCACCCTCAGCCATGGCGGGATGTTGTCCACATTGTCCAACCGGAACTTCGATGCTGACGAGTTGTGGCGTACCGTCGAGACCGACGGGATCACCATGATCACCATGGTGGGTGATGCCTTTGGGCGCCCCATGATCGAGTCGCTCGACCGGGCGACTGTCGAAGGCCGAATCCCCGACCTCTCGTCGCTACGGTTGTTGCTGTCGTCCGGAGTCATGTTCAGCGCCCCAATCAAGAACGCACTCCTGGACCACCACCCGTGCACCATTGTCGACACCCTCGGCTCGAGTGAGGGCACCGGCATGGCCAGCCAGGTCACCTCGGGGAGGACCCGGGCCGCCGGTCAACGCGAGACCACGGCACGCTTCTCCTTGGGAGAGCACACCCGGGTGTTTACAGAGGACGGACGGGAAGTTGAGCAGGGCTCAGGGGAGCGAGGCCAGATTGCGCTGGGCTGGCCACTGCCCGTCGGGTACTTCAAGGATCCGGAGAAGACCGAGTCGGCATTCCCGATGGTGGATGGCCGGCGCTGGTCGATCCCCGGGGACTGGGCCACCGTGGAGGTCGACGGTTCGATCACCCTCCTGGGCAGAGGATCGGCATGCATCAATACCGGCGGCGAGAAGGTCTTCCCCGAGGAGGTTGAAGAGGCCCTCAAGGAGCTAGATGCGGTGACCGACTGCAACGTGGTGGGTGTGGAAGATGAGCGCTGGGGACAGGCCGTGACCGCGGTGGTCGAACTGACGACCCCCGGAGCGGCCGACGAGGATTCGCTAAAGACCGAGTTACGGACGGGTCTGGCTGGCTTTAAGGTGCCCAAGCGGATCGTGTTCGTACACCGTCTGGAACGCAGCCCCAACGGGAAGTCCGACTACCGCTGGGCCAAGGAGTTTGCTGTCGCGGCTCTCGCTGATTGATCCGTACCTGGTGGCCCGGCTCAGGGCCCGCACTCTGAGCTTCATCTCCGATCCAGCTCCTCAGTCAAGGGCGTCCTCGGTGATGGCGCGACCCTCGGTGGGGTTCCGACGCCCGGCGATCTCGGCGTGACGGTTGGTGATGTTCTCCACGTGCCGGCCGTCGGTGAACACCCAGAATGTCCCGTCCAGAATGGCGTCGTGCACCAGGTCAGCTACCGCGTCCGGCTTGAGGGCCTGAGAGGCAATCATTTCGAGGAAGGCTTCTCGAGTGGCGCGATCCTCGTCGGCCTCGAGGTCGGGCAGCGTGTCGATGAGGTGCTCTGGCCGGTTCCGAGCGGAGTTGAAGATACCGGTATCCACGAAACCCGGACACAGCGCCGTAGCACCGACCTTCGATCCGCTGGAAGCCAGCTCGTTGTAGAGCGTCTCAGCGATGACTGCGGCTGCGTGCTTGGTGGCCGAGTAGATGCCCAGCCCGGGATATGCCGTGTGCCCGGCAACCGAGGCGGTGACCACAACATGGCCCTCGTCGCGCTCGATGAGTCCGGAGAGGAAGGCGTCCAGTCCGTGGACGACCCCCATCAGGTTGACGCCGAGGATCCATTCCCAGTCAGCCAGGGTCTGCTCGTGCAGACCTCCTGAGCCAGCAACCCCGGCGTTCAGGCAGATTACGTGAGCGGCCCCGAATGCCTCCTCGGTGGCTGTAGCCAGCCCGTGGACCGAGGCGGCGTCGGACACGTCGCAGCGAACACCCAGGACCTCGGCGCCCGCATCTCGGAGTCCGGTCACCGCGGCGTCCAGTGCAGGAACCTCGATGTCGCCGAGGACCACCTTCATGCCGGCCGCTGCGAAGCGGTGGGCGAAGGCCAGACCCATGCCTGATGCGCCGCCGGTGATGACGGCGACCTTTCCCTGCAGGTCCTCCATGATTGATCGTTCCTCTCAGGTGGGTTCAGTTCGTTGGTCGTTGGCCAGCGGGAGTATCCGCCTGGGTCCAGCTTGCATCAGAGCGCGAGGAGGGCCTGTTCGACGAGTTCGGGCATGGCGGGATGGATCCAGAGTTGATCGTGGGCCATCTGGTCGACGGTCTGACCTGCCACCATGCCCTGGATGAGTTGCTGGACCAGGGTCGGTGCCTGCGGGCCGACGATGTGTGCGCCCAGCAGGAGCCGGGTTTCCGGGTCGGCCATGACCTTGGCGAAGCCGGTCGTGTCCTCCATGGCCCACCCGTAGGCGGTTGACGCGTAATCCCGTGTGGCCACCAGGTAAGGGCGGCCAGAATCGACCAGATCCTGTTCGGTGGGACCGATGGAACCCACCTGGGGGTGGCCGAACACCGCATGGGGTACGAAACGACGGTCAATGGACCACGGGTCGTCAGGATGGACGAGGTTGTGGGCTACCAGTCGGGCCTCGGCGTTGGCCGTGTGCTTGAGTTGCACCGGATTGGTGACGTCCCCCAGGGCCCAGACGCAATCGGCCGACGTTCGGAGCTGTTCGTCGGTCGTCACGTATCCCCGTTCGTCGACAGCGATGCCACCGACGGCCACATCGGCCAGGTCACCGTTAGGGGTCCGACCGGTGGCCACCAGCAGCTGGTCGGCCTCTAGCTTCGTTCCGTCGGACAACTCAAGGTGGAAGGTGCCCGACTCTCCTCCAGTATTCGTTCTCTCGGCCTCGTGTCTGACATGGGCCACGGTCGTCTTGAGGAGTAAGCCCATCCGGTTGCCGTAGACCTCGGTGAGGCGACGTCGTACATCTGTGTCGGCACCTCGGAGGAGCAAGTCGCCACGGTGGACAATGGTGACACGGCTACCCAACCCTTCAAACACGTGGGCCATCTCCACCGCGATAAACCCGCCTCCGAGAATGACTAGGTGCTCGGGAAGCGAATCGATCCGCATGACATCGTCCGACGTACAGAAAGGCACGTCCGTCAGACCGCTGATAGGCGGCACGACGGTACGTGCACCCATGGCCAACACAATCCGATCGGCTGTGACCTCGGTTCCGTTGAGGATCACCGTACGGTCACCCGTGAACCTGGCGGCATGGCGGTAGACGGTCACGTTGTCCAGCGACTGGCGGTAGGCGAGTCCGGCATCGGCAATGGGGTCGATCCGGCCGAAGATGCGATCCCGGATGGCCGGCCAATCGGCCTGGCCTGCCGTGGTCCGCAGGCCGAGTTGGTCGCCGTGGCGGGCAGCCAGGCAGACGTCGGCCGCGTAGACCAGCATCTTGGATGGGATGCAGCCGCGGTTCATGCAGGTTCCGCCGAACGTCGAAGGTTCTGCGACGGCTACGTCCCAGTCGTCATGCTCCGGACCGATGATCGAGTTCCCGGATCCGGCACCGATGATGAGGAGGTCGTGGTGCGGCATCGAGATTTTCCAGGTTGTCAGCGGGCGAGGTGGTCGCCGAGAGCTCTGAGGCTCTGTGTTCCGGCGCCCAGTGAGGCGGTGAGGTGCTTGTTCCAGAGGGTGTAGCGGTGGAGGGGATAGTCGACGGCCACCCCTATGCCTCCATGGCAGTGCTGGGTGGCATTGGCCACATCGGTGGCCCGTTCCGAGGCCCACCACTTGGATACCAGCAAGTCTTCCGTGGCGTCTTCGCCGTTGGCGAGGCGCCACGCCGCGGAGAGCGTGGCAAGTCGTATGCCGCCAACATTCACGAACTGGTCAGCCAGCCGTTGACCCACAGCCTGAAAGGTGGCGATGGGGCGACCGAACTGCTCTCTGGTTGAGGTGTACTCGGCCGTCAAGGAAAGCGCTCGTTCGGTCACGCCCAGCTGGGTTGCTGAGATGCCGAGCCGAAGGTGATCTAGGAGATCGCTCACCGTCGTGTGGTCGCCTAAGGGTTCGGCCGGCGTCGCCTCAAAAGTGACCTCCCAGACGGGTTGCCGCCGGGTGGAGGTTCCCTCCACACGGGCGATGCCAGCGGCCATCGGGTCGACCAGGACGCACCGGGGCCCATCCGGGCTTCGCACGGTGACAAGAATGAGCGATGCGGCGTCAAGGTGCTCGACCACCACCTTGGTGCCGTGCAGAAGGCCGTCCTCGAAGGTCACGGAGGGCTGTGAGAGGCGGTCGTCAAGGAACTCCTGGACAGCGACGGTGAGGATGCAGCCGCCGGTGGCTACGTCTGGGAGCAGGCGATGGCGCTGTTCATGGGACCCATGTCGGTCCACAATGACGGCGGCGACCGACGACGGGAGCAGTGGTAGGGGTGCCACATGGGATCCCTGGACCCCCAACAGAAGGGCTAGGGCCACGACGTCTAGGCCGCTACCGCCGACATCGGCGCCGAGGGCTATGCCGAGGAGTCCGGCGGAGGCGAGGTCCTCCCAGAGGTTCTGATCGAACCATCCGCCGGCAGTCTCGACGGCAAGGTGTCGACCGATGTCCAGATGGTCGCCCATGATTCGATCGGCAAGGCCCACCATTGCCTGCTGGGCGTCCGAGGGGGTGAAGTCCACGGGCCCTACCTTCCCTCTGATTGGCGACGCTGCTGGCGTGGAAGGCCCAGGCCGGCCATTCCGATGATGTCGCGCTGCACCTCGTTGGTACCGCCACCGAAGGTGAGCACCCAGACACTTCGGTAGGAGGCCTCGACGGCGTTTAGGATCGTGGTTCCGGGCGATCCCTCCGTCAGGTGGCCGGTGGCGCCGATCACCTCGGTGATGAGGGTGTACACGCGGTGCATCGACTCAGAGCCGTGGACCTTTATGGCGGAGGAGTCAGCG
Source organism: Acidimicrobiales bacterium (assembly GCA_030747595.1). NCBI lineage: Bacteria > Bacillati > Actinomycetota > Acidimicrobiia > Acidimicrobiales > Acidimicrobiales bacterium. The sequence goes on from JASLKK010000006.1 coordinate 92,311, forward strand.
GGACTCATGCGTCCACTGGTGTTCTCCGATGCCACGTACCAGTTGAGCAGGTCAAGGTGTCGGGCCAGCGCACGACACTCGGCCAATTTCACTCGCACCCATTCGTGGTCGATGATCCGGAGACCATCGGGGCCAATGGTGTCTCGAGCCCAGGCCACGGCATCAGCGGTGATCCGGACCAATCGTGCCCCCGGAAACAAGGACACCCTCTCGTGGTTGAGTTGGTTGGTTATCAGGCCCCAACCGCCGTTTACCTCGCCTACCCGCATTGAGTCCGGTACCAGGACGTCATCGTAAAACGTCGAGGTGGTGTGGGTGTTGCCGAACGTCTCGAAGGGTTGGATCGTGAAGCCCGGATCGTCGGTGTCCACGAGGAACATGGTGATGCCCTTGTGGGCCGGCGCATCAGGGTCGGTCCGGGCGGCCAGCCACACGTAGTCGGCGTTATAGGCGAGGCTAGTGAACTGCTTCTGCCCGTTGATCACCCAGTTGTCGCCATCGCGTACTGCACGGGTACGAAGAGCAGCTAGGTCGGTGCCGGCATCGGGCTCCGAATAGCCGATCGAGAAGTGCATCACCCCAGCCAGGATTCGTTGGAGGAAGAAGTCCTTCTGGGCGTCGGTGCCGAACCGCCGAATCGTCGGGCCGACCGTGTTGGTACTCAGGAACGGGATGGGACACCCGGCGGCCTGTGACTCGTCGTAGAAGATGTACTGCTCGATGGGAGTGAAGCCCCTGCCCCCATACTCGACGGGCCAGCCCACTCCCAGCCAGCCGTCGACTCCGACCTGTCTGATCAGGGCCTTGTACGCGTGATTCTCGGCGAACTCGGCGCTCGAGACACTGTCCTTCATTTCGGGCGTCATAAGTTCGTCGAAGTAGGAACGCAGTTCCAGTTGCAGGGCCTTTTGGTCCCCGGTGAGGTCGATGAACATGGGTTTCGCCGTCGTCGGGTATTAGTTCCTGGGAATGTCCTGCCAGGGGGCACCCTTGAAGGGGTCGGGTTCCCTCGGCAGGCCCAGAACCCGTTCACCGATGATGTTGCGCTGCACCTCGTCGGTGCCGCCGGCCAGGCTTATTCCCGCTGCGCTTACGCAGAAGCCGGACCACTTCCGGCCAGCGATAGCTCGTTCGTCCAGTTCGTCACCGTCGCTACGTCGACCGAACGCCTGACCAGCCGTGCCGACGATAGCCATTGCAGTGTCTCGGGCCTGGCGTGCCACTAGTGCGCCGGTCAGCTTGGCGATGGATCCCTCGGGACCGGGAACCCGCCCAGCGGCCACCGCCGATCGGATGCGCCGCCCGATGTAACCCTTGATCTCCTCGCTGATGTGGAGGGCGGCCAGGGCCTGGCGGATCACCGGTTCGTCTGACCGACCAAGGTCCCGCGCCAACTGGATGAGTTCTGGGTTGCGTTTAGCATTAAGGGCTCCACCACCGGCCCCTATGGAGACCCGCTCGAACATGAGCATGGAGACCGCAAGATTCCAACCCTGGTTCACGTCACCGAGGATGTTGGCCGCCGGAACCCGGACGTCACTGAAGAAGACCTCATTGAAGCCTTTCGCCCCGGAGATCTGGACCAATGGCCGGATCTCGACGCCGGAAGTGCGAAGGTCGACGATAAACATCGACAGGCCTTGGTGCTTGGGCAGGGTGGGATCGGTGCGGGCCACCACGAGGCCGTAGTCGCAGTAGTGGGCACCCGAGGTCCAAACCTTCTGGCCGTCGAGGATCCACTCGTCCCCGTCGAGGACTGCACGTGTGGACAATCCGGCCACATCGGAACCGGCGCCGGGCTCGGAGAACATCTGGCACCAGATGTTGGTGCCCCGGATCACGCCGGGCAGGTGGGATGACTTTTGTTCGTGGGTGCCGAACTGGGCGAGCATGGGCAGGCACATGCCGTGCGAGATGCTGAGCGGAGAGTCTGGTCGGTGCCAAGCAGCAGCGGCCCGGGTAAAGAGCTCTTGGTGGTGGGCGGTTAGGCCGGCCCCGCCGTACTCGGCGGGGATGTCCAACCCGGCCAACCCGGCGTCGGTCAGCGCCCCCTGGTAGGACCGGGCAGCGATGAGGCCGTCGGGATCATCCGGACCGGCGTCAGAAACCGCTGGTTCGTCGATCCGAACACAGTGTTCTGCGTGGAAGGCCTCGACACGAGCGACAAATGCGGCGTCATCGGCCGAGATGTCGTCTGAGGCCGGCCGGTTGGTGTTGCTCATCGCGGTGACGGTACCGGTGGCTCCCGATGCAATCGGCATTGGGGAGGGGCCAGCGACGAGCTGGAACTGGAGTCCCTGGGGTTTGGGCCTACTCGGACACGTCGGAGGAGGTGCAGGCGAGGTTCTTGTCACCGTGGGTGCCGTCGTAGGATCGTTGAGATGCAACAGGGCGCCGATGCTTAGAGGGAATGTGACATGACGACGACCACCGGTCGGGAGCGCGTGCCGGCCGTCGAAGGCTTCTTCACCATGGGCGACGAACCACAGTTGATCGGGGGTCGCCTGGAGACAGGCGGTTACTGCTTCCCGCTTCACCTCGGAGGCAGTGATCCTCGTAGCCCAGCTGGATCGGTCGAGGAGGTTCTGTTGAGCCGGAGGGGCCGGATCTGGTCGTTCACCAACAGCGCCTATCCGCCACCTCCGCCGTTCATCGTCACTGAGCCCTATGTGCCGGTAGTGGTGGCTGCCGTCGAGCTTGAGATGGAACGCATGGTCGTCTTGGGGCAGGTGACACCGGGCTGGACGGTCGACGATCTCGAGGTGGGAATGGAGGTCGAGTTGGAGTTGGGCGTCCTTTACGCGGATGATGAGACCGACCACCTGACGTGGCAGTGGCGACCCGTTATCGCCGAAGAGACTGCTGACAAGGGGGCTTGACCATGCCGGAGGGAGCCATGGAGGAGGTCGCCGTCCTGGGTGTCGGAATGCACCCGTGGGGGAAGTGGGGCCGCAATTTCACCGAGTACGGGGTCCATGCCGCACGGGCGGCCCTGGCTGATGCCGACGTCGACTGGAACGACGTGGGCTTCGTGTCGGGAGCCATCACGGTCCGCTGTGGGTATCCGGGCTACGTGTCCGGTTCGACGTTCGCCCGGGCGCTGGGCTTCAACGGCGCGCAGGTGGCGAGCAGTTACGCGGCGTGCGCCTCGGGGGTCACCGCTCTGTCGGTGGCCCGTGGCCAGATCCTCTCCGGAGCGTGTGACGTGGCGGTCGTGGTGGGGGCCGACACCACCCCCAAAGGTTTCCTGGCGCCGACGAGTGGCGACCGGCCCGACGACACGGACTGGTTGCGGTTCCACATGGTCGGGGCAACCAACCCGGTGTACTTCGCCCTCCACGCCCGGCGCCGTATGGCCCTCTACGGTGCTACGCCGGAAGATTTCGCCATGGTGAAGGCCAAGAACAGCCGCCACGCCGTCCATAATCCGAACGCCCGGTACCCCAAGGAGTACGACGTGGACGATGTCGCCAACTCCCCGGTGGTGTCTGATCCGCTACGACTGCTGGAGATCTGTGCGACAAGCGACGGGGGAGCGGCCTTGGTGGTCTGCTCTATGGATTACGCCCGATCCAAGGGCGTCACCGACCCGGTACGGGTGGCCGGCCTTTCGACGGTCACGCCCACCTACCCCGACACCGTCATCGATCTTCCGTACCTGGCCACGGATTCTGCGGCCGCCGTGGAGCCACCGGCGCTGGGCTTCAAGGATTCCATCGGAGCGCAGGTGTACGCCGAGGCCGGGATGGGCCCCGCCGACGTCGATGTGGCAGAGGTGTACGACCTCTCGTCGGCTCTGGAACTTGACTGGTACGAGCAGTTGGGCCTGTGTGCTGAGGGCGAGGCCGAGGCGCTCCTGAGGACTGGTGAGACATCCATTGGTGGTCGAATCCCTGTCAATCCCAGCGGTGGGCTCGGAGCTTTCGGAGAGGCGGTGCCAGCGCAGGCCATTGCCCAGGTCTGTGAGCTCACCTGGCAGCTCCGAGGACAGGCTGGTGGCCGGCAGGTTGACGGCGCCCGAGTAGGAGTGAGCGCGAATCAGGGACTGTTCGGCCACGGATCTTCGGTCCTGGTCCGGCGCTGATCACACCGTGAAGTGATGGGCTGAGGGGACGACAGAGGAGAGACGATGGCACTGCACGAGACGGTCACTGATGGTGTGGCCACCATCACCATGGACAACCCGCCGGTCAATGCGCTGGGCATCGCCGACACCTATGGCCTGGCCGCCCTGCTGGACGGTTACGGCAAACGCAACGACGTTCGAGCGGTGGTCCTGACCGCCGAGGGGCGGGGCTTCTGCGCCGGCGTGGATATCAAGGAGATTCAGGCAATGGATACCGATGGCGGGCATCTCGGGTTGGTGGAGGCCAACCGATCGTGTGCGGAGGCCTTCCGGGCGGTCTACGAATGCGCCATACCGGTGGTGGCGGCCGTCAACGGGTTCTGTCTGGGAACCGGGATCGGTCTGGTGGGCAACGCAGACGTGATCGTTGCGGCAGAGGGGGTGGGCTTCGGCCTTCCCGAGGTGGATAACGGGGCGCTGGGCGCCGCCACCCACCTAATGCGTCTCGTGCCAGCACACCGGGCCCGCTGGATGCTCTACAGCTGCGAGCCGGCAAGCGCCGAGGAACTACACGGCTATGGCTCGGTCCTACGGGTTGTACCAGCTGATGATCTTGCCGCATCGGCTGTCGAGGTGGCGGCCACCATTGCCTCTAAGGACGGGTCGGTCATCCGTGCTGCTAAGGCATCGATGAACGGAATCGATCCGGTGGATGTCCGAACCAGCTATCGCTTCGAGCAGGGTTTCACCTTCGAATTGAACCTGCTGGGTCGGGGAGATGAGGCCCGGGCAGCCTTTCTGCGAGGCGAACGGGACCCCAACGCTGCCGCCGACTGACCCGGCTCGGACGATGATGGCCCGCCGTGATGACTACTGAACCCGTGATCAGCCTGCTGCTCCTAGCTGGCGGCCTGGGATCGCGTTTCGGGGGCACCAAGCAGTTGGCCCCCGTGGGCCCGCAGGGATCGGCCATTCTCGACCATTCCATTCGTGAGGCGGCATTGGCTGGTGTAACGCGGGTGGTGGTGATCGGACGGACCGACCTCGACAGGGACATCCGTAGGCACCTGATGGCCCAGCATGGCGATGATCTCGACCTGGTGATGGTGCATCAGGACGCCTTCGGACCAGCGAGGGCCAAGCCGTGGGGGACCGGCCACGCCGTGGTCAGCGCCCACGCTGTACTCGATGGTCCGGTGGTGGTGCTCAACGCCGACGACCACTATGGCCCCACCGGCATTGCCCGAATAGTGGCCGCGGTTGCCGAACCGGTAGGACAGATGCCTGTCGCTGCCATGCTCGGATTTCGTCTCGGGCAAACCCTGCCGGCCACCGGGACGGTCTCGCGGGGCGTGTGCCGTCGGGATTCCGATGGCCGTCTAGCGGGCCTTGTCGAGACCCACGGCATCGGCCGCGATAGCAACGAAGCTCAAGGAGAGGTCATTCGTGCCGCCGACCCGCCTGGTGAGCTGTCACCAGAGACCCCGGTCTCGATGAACATCTGGGCCCTTCCTTTGGCTGCCATCGAGGCACTGAGGGAACAGTGGATGGCCTTTCATGACGAACACCGCTACTCCGAGACATCCGAGTTCCTGTTACCCGAGGCGTTAGATGAGCAGCGAGCCGTGGGTCGGCTGTCGATACAGGTGCTCGACACCGACGAGGACTGGATCGGCATCACCAACCGGGAGGACCTAGAGGTTGCCCGTGACGCTTTTGCTGCGCTGGCCCAAGGTCGCGCCTGCTCGCCCGTCGATGAGGCCGATCGATGATCCTTCTCCGATTTGATCTGCGAATCCCGCCGTTTGTAGACGACCTGACACATGCACGCCAGTACGCCGAGATGCTCGAGATGTGTCGATTTGCCGACGAGCACGGGTTCGCCGGGGTCGTCCTGTCAGAGCATCACGGATCCGAGGACGGTTTCATGAGCGCCCCCTTAGTCGTGGCCGCCGGTGTCCTGGGTGCCACCCGCAACCTCTTCTGCTCGGTCTCGGCCCTATTGCTTCCCCTGCACGAGCCACTCCGGGTGGCTGAGGACATAGCGGCCATCGACCTCATGGCCCCCGGCAGGATCAGCGTGGTGGCCGGTGTCGGCTATCGGGACGAGGAGTTCGCCATGTTTAGTCGGGACCGGACCCGTCGAGGCCGGGCCACCGACGAGAGTTTGGCCACGATGCTTGAGGCATGGAAGGGAGAGCCGTTCGTGGTGAACGGTCGCACGGCGTGGGTGACGCCGCGTCCGGCCAGCGATCCCCACTCGTTGTTGGCGGTCGGCGGCTCGGTAGAGGTATCGGCATATCGGGCAGCCCAGCATCACCTGCCGTTCGTACCCGCCGTGCACGACCCGGAACTTGAGGTCGCCTATCTGGCGGAATCTGCACGGGTGGGCCACGAGACCCCCTTCTGCATGATGCCGTCCGGCCCGGGACTCGTCTTGGTCACCCGGGATCCCGATGGCCTTTGGAATCGCATCGGCGAGAATCTTCTATACGACGCCCGGGCCTATGCCTCGTGGCAGAAGCCCGACCAGCGCACCAGTTGGCAGGTCGACGCCACCGACCTGGCAACCCTCCGGGCTGGCGGCCAGCACGCCATCCTCACCCCGGAGGAGTGCGTGGACTTGATCCGCCAAACCGGAGCGGCCGTTTCCCATCCGCTCTGTGGAGGCATCGACCCGGCCATTGGTTGGGAGTCACTGCAGTTGATGGCCGACGAAGTCCTGCCGTCCCTGGCCGCCGGCTAACGAGGAGAACCGAGTGCCTGATCTACTGATTGACCGTGACGGCCCCGTCATGGTGCTCACCATGAATCGCCCATCCCGGCGAAACGCCATGACGTTGGCCATGTTCGCCCGTCTGGCCGACGCCTGGGACGAGATCGACGCCGACGAGAGCATCCGGGTGTGCATCCTCACCGGTAGCGGTGACCACTTCTGTGCCGGGATGGACCTCCGGGCCATGGCAGGCGATGTGGACGCTAGCGACGACTACGACGTGGCGGGTCGTATGGAGCGCGACGGATCCGGTTGGATCTATGACGGCCTGCTCAAAACCCGTCACCCCCGGGTGCCGGTGATCGCTGCCGTGGAGGGGAACGCCATCGCCGGGGGAACCGAGATCCTCCAGGGTACGGAGATTCGGGTGGCCGGGGAGAGCGCCACGTTCGGGGTATCCGAGGCCCGCTGGTCGCTGTATCCGGGTGGTGGATCGGCGGTCCGCCTGGCCCGTCAGATTCCGTTCACCGAGGCGGCCGACATCTTGCTCACCGGGAAGCACGTGTCGGCGACCGAGGCGAAGTCATTGGGCCTGATCGGTCATGTGGTCCCCGACGGAACAGCGTTGGACCGGGCCCGTGAGGTCGCCGCAGCAGTGGCGTCTAACGGCCCTCTGGCCGTGGAAGCCATCCTCCGTACCCTTCGGGAGACACCGGGCATGACCGAGGACGAGGCCTATTCCTTTGAGGAGCCCCTTAGTCGGGCCGTATTCTCTTCTCGGGACGCGAAGGAGGGCCCGAGGGCCTTCGCCGAGAAGCGGGCGCCCGACTTCCGACGGGGCTAATCGACGGCTTCGGCTACCGGGTCGGCTGGGCCCGGATCGTCGAGTCGGTCTGCGCCCTGGTCGAGGCCGGGAAGCGATACCTGGAACTCGTAGCCCCGGTCGGCGGCGTCGCGCAGCACCAGCTGCTCGCATTCGGTCCACGTCTGGGCCCGGGTGCCACCGAGATGCTGGTTGTAGGGCGCATCGAAAATGATGACCCTATTGCCGACCTCACGAAGCGCTTCGACGTTATGGGGCCCGTCGTCGATGTAGAGGTCGGCACCCACTTCGGGCTTGTCGCCCATGAAGCAGATGTCGCGGTACGGGATACGTACCCGGTCCAGCCACTCGACAGTGTCGGCAATGGCAGTGGCGTGGCTCCAGTTGACATAGAGACGATGGGTGATGATCCGGATCCACACACCGGCATCAGAGAGTCGCCAGAGGACGTCGGCCGCCCCCTCAAGAACCGGCATCCACGAGAGGATCCGACGCTCGGTTACCGCATGGTGGTGGAGGCGCTCGAATTCTTCTTCGTCCAGGCCCCACTCGGAGAAATCCCAAGAACGTTCCAGCGGAAGATCGTCTAGCGAACATCCCAACTCTTCGGCTACCACGGTACGGAATGCCTCTGTGTAGTCCCCGCACACACCGTCGAGGTCCACACCGAGGACGTAGGGCCGATCCATGGATCCGACGGTAGTCGGGTCAGCCCGCGGTCAGGCCACCGTCCACTGAGACGATGGCCCCGTGCATGCGACTGGCCTCGTCGGACGCCACGAAGGCGATCACGTTGGCCAGTTCGCTTGGGTCCGCCATCTTTCGGAAGCCCATGTAGGGCTGCATCAGGGAAAAGTCGAGGTCGTCGGGCATCTTGAAGTTCTGGCTCATGGGACTGTTGACGCCGCCCGGTGCTACGGCGTTGATCCGGACAGGCTCCTTGACGTACTCCATGGCTAGTGCCCGGGTCATGTTGACCACCGCGCCCTTCGTGGTGCTGTAGGCCACCGTGTAGGCCTGTCCCATTAGGCCGGCGTTCGAAGCGATATTCACGATGTTGCCGCGGCTTTCGATCAGATGGGGGAGCGCAGCCTGAGCACACCAAAAACTGCCTGACACGTTGATTTCCATCATGCGGTTCCAGCCCTCCTCGGTGATATCGGCCACGCGCTCAGCCCACACCACGCCGGCGATATTGGCTAGGACGTCGAGGCGCCCGTGGGTTGCCACTGCCGCGTCCACCGCTGCGCCGCAGTCGGTCCGCCTGGAGACGTCGCCGGCAACCGTGGTCATGGCGCCTCCGGAGGCGACCACTTCGGCGGCCACGGCGTCGAGACCCGCAACGTCCCGGTCGAAGCCCACGATCTTCGCCCCGTCGCCGGCCATGCGCAGAGCGGTGGCCCGCCCTATTCCCGAAGCCGCTCCGGTTATGAGGGCCACCCGTCCGTCAAACCGTCCCATGTCGCATCCTCTCGTGGCTTCAGCCGTGTGGCGCTGATCGCTCGATTGAAGGTACCGGCCGCTGGTCAGGTAACAGGAGTCGGCCCCTGCTGGCTCACAGCCGGTGGTCCAGACGGCGGGGCCCGGACGGACCGGAATTAACAACCTGGTCAAACTCGCGACCACTGGGACAACGGAAGGCGACGCTGATCCGCGGGCCAGCAGAGGACGCCTTGGGTACGCAGTGCTCGAACCGCTGCTGGACCGGCCCACGCATCACGAGCAGGTCGCCAGCTGTGAGAGTCCATGCCAGCGAGGGCCCGCCACCGCGCGGGCGAACTCGGAACGTACGGGGGGCACCTGTCGAGATGAGGGCCACGTCATCGTGGAGGCTGCCCGGACGATGCCGGTCACCGTGCCAGGCCACACTGTCGTGGCCATTCCGGTAGAGGTTGGCCCAGGCGGCCACGTAGCCCCGGTAGTAGTGGTCCGTGAGGGAATCGGCCATCGCGCGCAGGGGAGCCGACGGTTCGCTGATGCTGGTCGAGAGTCGAGGTTCTACAACCTCGTGGTCGACCATCCACCGACGGTGACTCTGCCAGGGAAGGCCTGCGAGGAGGTCGAGGAACAACTCGTCAGCTCCGGCTATCCATCCGGCCACATAGTCAATCCTGCAGTCGTCATCCAGGTCGGTGTGTCGGACGGTGGACTCGAGCAGTGAAAGTCGGAGTGGACCGCCACCGAAGAGGCTCCCCTGAAGGCCCGAGGGGCCGGGGAGGAGGACGTTGGGCACGGCCCCATTGTACCGAGACCCGAACACACGTTCGTGCACCGGTCCCAGGTGGACGTTCACGGTGGACGTGCCGGCCCCTAAAACGAGGAAAGCCCCGTCTCCCGGAGGAGACGGGGCTTTCCTGCTCGAACTTGATTAGCGAGCTACGCCCTTGCTGAGCGCCGAAAGAGCAGCGTCCTTGACAGGGATGAAGGCCGTGATCGCAAGAGCAGAGCCGACGTCGGAACCGAAGTCGCCCATGCCCAGGATCTCGGTAGAGGCCCCATAGCCCCAGCCCCCGATATCACTGATCACGACGAAGAGATACGCCCAGATCAGGTTGAGGTTGGATCCCACGACGGGAACCGACCCAAGAATCGAGTTGACACCAACGGTGTCGAGGATGCTGTTGAGAACGGCCAGCACGCCCTGGAAGATCATTGCCAGAACGATGAGCGTAAGAATTGTTGCCATCATGATGTTGGTAACCCCTTTGTTTGTTTGGCGATCCCTGTCTCCGGTTGACCGGACCGGAACCGCTGAAGAAAAGTGTAAACGAACCACAATCAACGATCGCGGCATTCCCGTAACATAATCGCAACATCCGCGGTAGTGAAACAGCCTCCCACTATTATCCCCGGCCCATGAGGGAGCAGGACCCGAGCCCACGCCGACGGGCCGCTCGGCTACTTGGGATCCTGACGCTGGTACTGGTTGGCGCCAGCCTCCTGGCACCCGACACCGTAGACACGTGGGCCGACACCCGTGATGCCGGTTGGGAGCGGGCCACGACGCGTGCTTGGGCCGACCCGATGGGGAAACTGTCCCGGCGCCTCTCACTTGATGCCCCTTTGCGGTACGTCGAGGACCTCCTTGACCGTGCGGCCCCGGCCGTCGCCGATCCGGCAGTTCGGCCGACTCCCGTTACCTCGTCGACCCCTGAAGCCACGTCCAACTCTCAGGCTCCTTCCAGTTCTGAAGCCCTGCTGACAAACGAGGCTCCGCCGACCTCTCAAGACCGGCTGGCTTCTGATGCCCCTCCGATCGCACGCCCCCCACGAGTAGGCGACGCTGAACAGCCACTAAGGATCCTCGCTGTGGGTGACTCGCTAATGCTCGACCTGCAGTACGGCCTGGAGCGCGTGCTGGGCCAGCGGTCCGATGTGCGGGTAGTAGGGAAGGGTGCCCTGGGCTTCGGGTTCACCGTGCCCCACTGGGACTGGGACGACGACGTACTGGTCGACTACGACCGGCTAGTGGCCGACGTGTCGCCCGACGTCGTGGTGGTCATGATTGGCGCCAATGAGTTCGAGGGGCACGCGATTGAGGGTTTGGATCTCGTTCCGGGGAGTCGGCAATGGCGGGAGATCCTCGCGCTCAGGGCCGACGAGGCGATCGCCCATTGGCGGGCGGGTGGAGCCCACGTGTACTGGTGGACCACCCCACGGATGCGCGACGCCAGGTACCTGACTGATGACCTGAACGCCATCTGGATCGAGACCACCGATGCCTGGGGGGCGGGGGCCACCATGCTCGAGAGCATGGCCGTCCTGGGTGACAACGACGGGAGTTATCGGGAGGTCCTGCGGGATGAAACCGGTGCCGAGGTGCCGCTGCGAAAAGAGCATGGTGTGCACTTCCACGAGGTGGGGGCCGACCTACTGGCCCGCCAGTTGGAGGACCGTCTGGTGGGGGACGGCTGGGTGGCACCCCGTTCCTAGCTCTGCTCCTCGTCTGGGGCACCGTCGGAACGCCGGGTCTCTCCTGGATCGTTGTCGCTAGATCTCTTGACGACGTCGCTGATCGACGCAGGTTTAGTGGAGGCAGAGCCCTCCACTGGCCCTCGCAATAGCGCCAGTTCCTCGGCCAGTGCACGTACCCGCTTCTCCAGACGGGAGAGTTCGTAGGAAAAATGCATGGCAACCAGCAGCAGGAAGCCGATGGCCAGCAGCAGGAAGAGCGTGGGCTGATACCAGATGCCCAGGCGGTCGGCGAGTCGATCCAGAAGGGTGGGTACCGAGGCGGCCACGGCCAGTACAAGGCCAACCGTCAGCCAGAGGACTGAGTACTTGGCCTTCAGAGCGCCTCGCCGCACGAGCCGGATGATGACCAAGACGGCCACCACGGTGAGGGCGGCCAGGAGAGCGTGCGTTGGACCGGTCACGATGTCGTTTCCACCTTCCGGGACCCATGGGTCCGTCGTGGCCGGCTGCCGGGCCCGCCGGCCACCAGGACGATGAGTAGGCGGACGAAGTGGTAAGCCAAGCGGAGGTTGCGGTTTGACGCTGTCCCCGCCGAGCGGTCTCGCATGGTAATCGGCACCTCGCGCACGGTGAATCCGTGGCGTACGGCCAGGACCAGGGCCTCCACCGACTCCATGTACTCCATGGGGTACTCGGTGGCGAAGAACTCCAGCACTGGTCGGCTGAAGGCGCGAAAACCCGACGAGGTGTCGGTGAACCGTTGACCGCTGATGGCGCCCACGAGTCGCCGCAGGAGCGCCATGGCCACCCCCCGACTCCGGCCCACCTGATAGCCCCCGTCATCGGCGAAGCGGCTACCGATGACCATGTCAGCGTCGTCGAGGGCGGTGAGCAGCGCCGTGATCTGGGTGGCGTCGTGCTGGCCGTCAGCATCGAACTGATAGGCCCGGTCGTAGCCCTCGCGTACGGCATGTCGGAAACCCAGTCGGAGGGCACCGCCGATGCCCAGGTTGAAGGGAAGACGGAGGCAGGTGGCGCCGCCGTCTACCGCTGCGAGGTGCGTGCCGTCGTTGGATCCGTCGTCGACCACAATCACGTAGTGGTCTGGGACATGGGCGGCAAGGTCGGCGAGAACCGCGGGCAGGGCGTCAACCTCATTGAAGGCCGGGATGATGACGGCGGTTCGCACGATGATCAGTATGCGTCGAAGTCGAGGAATTCGAAGGCTGTTAGGGCCAGGTCCTCTTCGACCAGTCGGGGGACACCGTTGTCATCGAAGGCGTGGAGCACGATGCCTAGCGGACTGGGCATGAGGCGACGAGGCAACGGGAAGCCTCTACCTCGTAGCAGAGGGTTGGCCCCCCAGTGCAGGACCAGTGGCGTGCGGTGGTGCCGGGCCAGTACGGCGGCGATGCCCTGGGCCGACATGGTGTCGACGCCGGAGCGCCGCGCCAGAACTTTCAGTAGGACGGCTACCTGGAACGGGCCATGGCGTCTGCTCGTACTGACGAGGGCTACGTCCTCGCGGACGTGGAGGACGTAGCGCGCTCCTGGTCGGGCCAGACGCCATCGCAGGAGTTCGGCCGTCCATCGGGCGCCGTGTCCGGCGGACGGGGGCGTGCTCGGGAGAGGAAGGACCTTGTCGAGAAGTGGGCCGCCCAGGAGGTCTGCGTCAACCGGATGGCTGGTGACCGGGACGCCATCGGGAACGGGGGCCAGGAACCGGGCTCCCAAGTCAGGCAGGTGCCGCCAGCCGAAGGTCCCGACCATTCGAGGCAGGGACTTGGCGTTGGCGACTCCGAGAATGCCGTCCAAACCGTCGGCGGTGCCTACCCGGTAGCTGTCCTCCACGGCGCGGCGAAAGGCGCCGGACCCCCGAGCTTGGGGATGGGTGACCAGGTCCACGCCTAACCCCAGTCGTAGGTCGCGGCCCGGGCCCGAACCATCAGCGGCGTGGAACCGAACCGGCACCAGGGTGTAGTTGCCGACGAGACGCCCGTCGTCATGCGCCGTGCCCACCGAGGCCTTGCCTTCCGGATTTCCCCGGTAGTACCAGTCGAGGAGATCGGATCCGATAGGAGGTTCGAAGCCGAAGACCAGATTAAGGAGATCCGCCGTGGGGGTCAGATCTTGTCCGTCATCGGCGTGCCCACCGTTGGCCGGGCCGGTCATTGGACGTCCCGGTCTACGGGCCGACCACTTCTGGCTGCCATGACCACCGACGCGATTAGTAACAGACCGCCGACGGCGACGCGGAATCGGGCTCGACCAGTGCAGTCCACTGCGCTTTCCACGACGGGATCGCCCATGATTGGAAGGGGCGAGGTGTACACCTCGGCAATCGGCTGGTCGTCTCCGAGCATTCCGGCCACCGGAGTACGGCACCCGATCTCCGGGGTGGCCTCGAACGAGAATGGCTCTCCTCCCGGCAACGGTCGGCTAAATGGGGCGAGGAGAACCCAGAGGCCAACCAGCAGGGCGGCGACCGCCAGCCACTGCCGTCGGGTTGGCCGGGAGCGGGTCATGGGCTGGTGATACTACCGGTCGCTGATCCGCTCCTCCGGGCCGGTCCGGAGTCCGACGCTCCCTGGGTCGTACCCTCGCCACATGTCTGGCTCCCCGATTGGTTCCACGCACTGGGCTGGGACGCGCCGCAGGGTGCTCCTTCCCCTGCTGGTGATCGGAGCGGCCCTGGTCGTCCTACTGGCGCTGATCAGTGACCGGTCGCTACGGGTGGTGTCCATTGGAGACAGCGTGACCTACGACGCCGATCCGGGGTTGCGCGCAGCCCTGGAGGCCACCGGGTCGGTGGTAGTCGACACACGGTCCATTGGTGGGGTCGGCCTTCTACGTCCAGGGATCGACGATTATCTGGCTGATGTGTTGTCCGACGACCCCGCTGTGGTGGTGGTGATGCTCGGCGGTTGGGACCTCGGCGAGATCGTGGCTGACCCGACTGCCTATGCGATACGTCTGGACGAGGTCGCCGATTACCTGACGGCCGACGGGGCACACGTGGTGTGGTTGGCCATGCCGCCGACCCCTCCGGGTGAGGGCATCGAGGAGGCTCGGCAGACGGCCAACGGCCTCTTCGGTGACCTCGCTGACCGGCGTTCCGACGTTGATCATCTCCCCACCGGGTCTCTTCTGGGTGATGAAGCGGGCGCCTTCACACGATTTCGGGCCGGAGTAACGGGACGGAACGTCCAGGTACGGAAGGTCCGCGATGGCCGTGACGACGGACACCTATGTCCGGGGGGAGCGGCCTTACTGGGTCAGGCGGTGGCCGACCTGCTGGTGGATCGATTCGACGTACCCGAGCCCTCGGGCGAATGGTGGGCGGGGGAGTGGACGACGGACGCCCGGTACGACGATCCGCCGGGGGCTTGTGCAGCCATGGTGACATCCTCGGGTTGAACCTCCGGCTGATCTGCGGGCTGGCGTCGGGTCCGCCAATCGAGGAAGGCCTCGGCGGCCACGGCGGCCAAGATCACGATTGAGGTCTCCGCGGCCGTCCGGTACCGCGTGTTGCCAAAGGCGCTGGCCGCAGTGAGCGTCGCTATGGGAATCCACGCGGCCAGCACCAGGAGCGGCCCCCGTCGACGTCGGACGATGATAACGCCGGCCACCGCGGCGGGAACTAGGAGGGCGAACTGCACCAGGCCGAGGGCCGAGACGGCGAACGACCGACGGTCCGCCAGCACGTCACGCCGTATCTGCCCGATGGGGTCATAGACACCCCACATTCGACCAACCCGTGCCGGTACAACTACTGAGAGCAGGCGCCCCCGGTTGGCAGAGATGTAGGAGGTGGCCCGTTCGCGCACTACCTCGTCGCGCTCGACCTCACCAAGTAGGCGGCCGTCCGTTCCGTAGGGGATAGGTAGACCGCAATCCAGATTCCAGTAACCGAGGTCCGATCCGAAGTAGGTGGCGTCGCAGTTGGATTGGACCAGGACGGTCCCCATCCCGTTGGAGAACAGGACCGGCGTCTCGAAAGCCATCGTGTTGCGGACGAACCACGGGAGGCACAGGAGAATCGCGGTGAGGCCGCAGATGCCGTACCGGATGAGGCGTTCCCGCCAGGGAAGGGCGGCCCGGCCTAGGACCACGGCCGTCACCAGAGGCAGGAAGAGCACCAACTCGGCTCGGGTGAGCGCGGCGAGACCACCAATCAGACCCAGGAGTGCTGCGGCTCGACGTGTCGGCGAGCGCCAGAAGCGGACGCCGACCAGCATGGTGGCCGCCGCGAACGCGATTGCCGGTGTCTCGGCCATTAGTAGTCCGTCGTTGACCCACACGAAGGCGTAGGTGGCAGTTATCGCGGCGGCGATTAACCCAAGTCTTTCGGAGCGGACCTCCCGGCCGAGCAGGCCCATAAGAATGATGGCCGGCGCCCCCAGAAGAGCCGACACCACCTGCTGCTCGATGATCGACGTTGCTCCAAGAAAGGAAAAGACCCCCAACAGCATGGCCCACACCGGTGGGTGGCCGGCCGTTCGTTCTAGGTGGCCGATCGGGGTTTCCACCACAGAGGTTGCGCCATTGGAGATCGGCACCACATCCATGCCGCCGAAGAGGTGGCGGAAGGGTTCTGGAAAGCCCAGGCCGTCGGCCCATAGGTTGGCGGCAAGGTGGTAGCTGGAGGCATCGCCGCTGAGCGGGTTGTCCGCGGCGATGAGGATCAGGTGGGCCAGTCGGATGGCGAGTCCGGCCATCACGATCAGGGCCAGACGCCCCCGAAAACTAGGAGGCCACGTGACCTGGAACGACATTGCCTTCACCGGTCCCGCAATCGTCCGTCGGCCCAGCGGGCGGCTTTGCCGGCGGTCGACGGCGTCGAGGGGTCAATCACCGGGAGGTCGGTGGTCTCCGAGGAGAGCTTGGCAGCGATCTCGCCGAGCGGTCCAGCGAGCGGATCGCCGAGGAGGCGCCGCATCTGGTATTCCATCCTGGACCGACGCAGCCAGGCGACCCGGCTAGCCAGCATCCCGATGTGCTGGTGTGGATGGAAGGCCTCATCCGGATCGAACTCCCACGGGTGGCAGTACGCCCAGAGTGCCTCGTCGGAACCGGCGCGTCGCAGGCCGAGGCGACGGAAGAAGGACGGCAGGAGTCGGAGGTAGGTGCCGCCCAGGTAAGGGAGGTCAATGCCTGGCATGCGGACTAGCGGGCATGGGAACTCGATGGGCCCGTTCAGCCATCGGAAAGTTCGCCGGGGCAGGCCTGGCCAGCCAAAGAGGGGGCTAGGTCCGGGGAGCACGCTGGATGAGTAGGTGAAGCCGGCTTCCGCAATGAGGGGGACGGCCCATGCCGCAGCGGGTACCAGCGACATCATCGGCGCCCGGTAGCCGGACACCTCCTGACCCGACAGGTCCTGGAGAAGAGCGCGGCCACGTCGACACTCCTCGGAGAACGTCTGGGGTGTCTGGGTGGTAATCGGTACGTGTGACCATGAGTGAAGGCCGATCTCGTGACCCTCATCGGCTGCCCGACGGACCAGTTCGGGGCGTCGTTCGGCTAGCTCGCCGACCACGTACACCGACGCCCGGACCTCGTACTCGTCGAAGAGGTCAAGGACCTGGTTGGTCATATGGACCACTCGTTCAGGAAGCGAGTGGTCGGGCCGGAGATCCTCGACGTCGAGAGTGACGGTCACCTCAGGAAACGTGCGAGTCGACGAGGAAGCACCATGGCCCGGTGTGCCGGTCATGTCTGGAGTGTTGCAGGGTCAGGGCACGGAGGAGTGTCCGAGTTGGAGTGCTTCGCCGCGGCGATGGCCACCGACGCCAGGATGACCAAGGCCACCTCGGCGGGTACCCGGTAGCGGGTGGCGCCCATAGTGAGTGCAGCTACGAGCGTGCCTACGACAGGCAGGGTGACAAGGAGGATCAGCGGACCGCGTCGGCGCCGTACTTCCCGACCGCCTGCCAGAGCCAGGACGACAATCAGGGCGAACTCCAAGAGACCCAGCACGGAGAGTCGGAAGGATCGACCCTCAACGAGCATGTCTGCCCGGAGTTGGTCGATCGGGGCGTAGACACCCCAGTAGCGGCCTACCCGCTTGGGGACCACGTGGGTGACGAACCGGGCCCGGTGGTCGCCCAGGTAGTCGAGACCCCGCTGTCGGTATTCGATGTCTCGTACCGACTCGTCGGTCGCCCGTCCGTCGGCGCCCAGTGGTTGGGGAAGCGCGCAATCGAAATCCCAGGCACCCTGTTTGTCTCCGTAGTAGGTGGCATCGCAGTTGGTCTGGGCCACCAGGATCCCGGTGCCGTTGCTCAGCCATACCGGTTCCTCAAATACGGCTAGGTTTCTAGCTACCCATGGCGCCATGACCGTCGCGGCGACCAGCCCGACCCCCAAGTAGCGCCGCAGGCGAACGGCGTTTGACGCGACGGAGCCCGACCCATCGCGCCAGAGGAGGATCGGGAGGGCCAGGACCGGGAGTGCCAGCACCAGTTCGGCCCGGGTGAGAGCTGCCAACCCGCCGGCCAGACCGAGCAGGAGGACGTTGCGGGTCGCCGGAGATCGAGCGGTTCGGACCGCTACCCCCAGGAGGACGGCGGTTACCGGAACGACTAGCGACTCCGACATGACGAGGCCGTCGTTGAGCCAGAAGCCTGCGTACACAGCGGTCACTCCGGCGGCGATCGTCCCCACGTGGCGTAGGCCCAGCGATCGACCGTACTGGTGGCCGGCCCATGCGACGGCGGCTACTCCGACCGTGCCAGTCAGGACGCCGACCAGTTGGTGGGCGGTGACCGAGGTGAAACCGAGGAACGAAAAGGCGCCAAGTATCAGCACCCAGAGCGGTGGGTGACCGGCGGTGGGTTCGATATGGCCGACAGGAATAACGGTGTTGGCGGTGGTCTCCAAGGACGTGGGATCGGCGACGAACAATGCCTCTTGGGCGCCACCGTGGAGGTAGCGGTACGGCTCAGTGAAGCCGAGACCGTCGGCGAGCAGGTTCGCCGCCTCGTGGTAGTAGGTGCCGTCGCCGCTGAGGGGATCACCTCGCTCGACGAACAGGACGTAGGCCAGACGGATCATCAGGCCGAGACCGGTTAGTACGATGATCCACCGGATTCTGTTACGGCAGTTCACCGGATCTCCTCGTGGTAGTCCTCCTCCACGTTTACCTGCCAGACGTCGTGCCAGTTTTCGTGATCGGCGGCCAGCACGTTCTCGACGGTGAGCATGGCGGTGAACATCGAGTGGTCCTGATTGTTGTACCTGTGCATGCCGTTGCGACCCACCGGGTACACATTGGCGGCGTGTTTAGCCAGCCAGTCTCGGATCCGGTCGACATTGTCCTGGTAGTGGGCGTCGTACATCGGATATGCCTTGGGCATCCGAACCACGTAGCCGGCTTCCACTCGTGAAGGTTCTAGTAGCCCGAGGCTTGCCATCTCGGCCTTGCCCAACTCGACCAAGTTGGCATCGTCGGCCGTCCAGAGGTGGTCGCCCTCGGTCACGAAGTACTCGAGTCCCAGGCAAGTACGGCCGTCCTTGACGAGGTGCGGTGACCACTGCCCGAAGTTCTGGATACGACCGACCTCCACGTCCGGGGCGTGTACGTAGATCCAGTTGTCGGGAAATCCGTCCTCCCGGGGGACCACGAGGGCCACGGTGAGGAAATCCCGGAATCCCAGCCCGGCGGCGGCCGCCCTCACGTCGTCGGGCACCGGTGGGTCCATGGCCCGGACGAGGTGAGGGAGCGGCATCGACGAGATCACGTCGGTGGCCTCCAGGACGACCGGGCCGTGGGGGCCCTGTGCCTCGACTTCGAAGGCCCGTCCGTCGGCATGACCAATCCGACGAACCGGATGGGAGAGGTGTACGTCAGATCCCTGTTCCTCGACTAGTTCGGCGCAACGCTCCCACATCATTCCGGGTCCGTAACGGGGGTATTCGAACTCCTCGATGAGGCTGGTCACGTCAGTCTGTTTGCGTCGGGGCATCAGTGAGTTCACGACGGCCCTCAGGAGCGACAGATTCTTGATCCGTTGGGCCGCCCAGTCGGCCTGAAGTTCGGTCCCCGGTAGTCCCCACACCTTCTCGGTGTAGGTCTTGAAGAAGGTCCGGTACAGCCGCCACCCGAACCGGCTGGCCACCCATCCTTCGAAGTTGGTCTGATCCTTCGGGGGCCTTATCCGGACCCACAGATAGGACAGCAGACAGCGAACCGCCTCGATGAGCCCCAGGTTGCGGAGGGCATTCATGGCTCGGAGCGGGTAGTCATAGAACTGGCCCTGGTAAAAGATTCGACTCATGCGGGGCCTGAGTAGGAAGTCGTGTGGCTCGAGGATCTCATGCCATAGGTCGGAGACGACCCGGACCTTGGTGAAGAAGCGGTGGCCGCCGATATCGAAGCGCCAGCCGTCACGCACAGCGGTCCGACTGATGCCGCCCACCACGTCGTCGGCCTCCAGCACAGTGGCTTGGACTCCGGCCTTGCCGAACTGGTAGGCGGCGGTTAGGCCGGCTGGCCCGCCACCGATGATGACCGGTCGCAGGTCGGAGTCGATCGACGACGAGCCGTCGGTAGTCACGGGGGAGGGGTCCGGGGTGGCGGTCATCAGCGGATAGTGGGCCTTGTCGAGGTCCAGAGCGGACATCGACCGGGACCGGAGCGAGCGTACCGGGCGGCCCAGAGGCCCGACGGTACGCTCGGCCACGTGGGCACTGGGAATCGTGATCGCTCGGCGGTGACGCCCAGCCTGTTGATCGTGGCGGTCATCGCGGTGGCTATCGGAGTTGTCCTGCGATTTGTGGCCCTCTCGCCCATGTGGCTGGACGAGGCGATCTCCGCCTCGCTGGCCGGTGTGGTGACGGAGGACGTGACTGGCGGCTGGTCGGCTCTGGTCGACGCGTTGCGCCACGATGGTCACCCGCCCCTGTACTACGTGCTCTTGGCCCTGTGGTCGGTCCCGTTCGGAGAATCCGACGGCGCGCTCCGGGCGTTCTCGGGGATGCTTGGGGTTGTTTCACTTCCTTTGGCCTGGTTGGTGGCCCGCCGGCACCTTGATCGGCGGGGTTGCGTGCTGGTGGTGTCGGTACTGGCGTCCAGCCCGTTCGCCGTGCGGTACGCCACCGAGGCTCGGATGTATGCCCTGCTGCTTGCCCTTCTACTGGCACTCCATCTCGCTGTGGTCCGGGTCTGGGAGCGCCCGTCGGTTTACCGTTCTGCCGTGCTGGCCGGCGTGGTGGCCGCCCTCCTGTTGACCCACTACTGGTCATTGTTCGCCATTGCCGTGCTAGGCACGGCAGGACTGGTGGCCGGGACGCTTAACGGCCGTCGTGCGATTCGTCAGGCTGGCCATCTGGTTGGCGCCGTGGTCGCTGGATGTCTGGCCTTCCTTCCGTGGTTGCCCGTCTTCTTGGACCAGCTGGCCCATACCGGGACCCCGTGGTCGCCGGCGCCCCGTCCAACCGTGGTGGCCGCCCTCACTCTGGAGGCCTACGGCGGCGGCCGAGGCTCCGAGGCGCTGCTGGTCGTCGTGGTGCTTGCCGTTCTGGTGGCCGTTGGCCTGGGGTGTCGTGCCGGCTCGGATCGGCCGGTCCTCGGATGGACAGAGCTGGTCTGGTTGCAGGTGGCAGTGGTGCTGGGCGTGACCACGATGGCGCTGGGGGCCGCGGTGAGCCTGATCACCGACACCGCCTTTCAGGGCCGCTATGGGGTCTTCGCTCTGGTGCCGATGGTGCTGGCGTGCGCAGTAGGCCTGTATCGGTTGACGCCCCGGGCCTCCGTGGCGGCCCTTGCTGTCCTTGTCCTGTTGTCGGGCGCATCGGTGGCCCGTGAATTGTCGCGCGACCGGACCCAGATCGGGGAGATCGCCGACGTGGTGCGGGCCCAGGGTTCGGATGGCGACCTGGTCGTCTTTTGCCCCGACCAACTGGCGCCGGCTGGTCATCGTCTGCTCGCTGACCGGTTCACGACGTTGTCCCATCCGGCGTTGGATGATGGTCGGCGAGTCGACTGGGTGGACTACGCCAAACGCAACAGTGCTGTGGACGTAGAGGCGGTAGCTGACGCTGTGGTGGCACGGGCCGCCGGTCTCGACAACGTCTGGTTGGCCTGGATGGACGGCTACGAGACCTTCGACGGGCAGTGTCCGCGACTCCGTGCCGCCCTGGCTGACCGGCTTGGCATGCCGAGTAAGGCGGTCTACGCCGACGCTGACGAGTTTGACGACTCGGCCAACCTCTCGAGGTTCCCGGGGGGATCGTGACCCGCCGGGCGGTCCCCGAGGCGCTCCTGGTCGTTCTACCAGCCTGGGTGGCTGCCCGGGCACTAGTCGGCGTCGGGTGGCTGGTGGCCCGGCTGCTGGCTGAGGGAGAGGAACCCCACGCACTTGGCCGTGGCCTACTGGCCTGGGATGGCGACTGGTACCAGTCATTGATGCTCCACGGCTACGACGGGATGCCGTTGGAGGGGGTTCGGTTCTTCCCGGGGTACGTCTTCCTCAGCCGCCTGGTTGATGTCGTGATTCCGGGTGGGCCGGCGATCGCCCTTCTCGTGGTGGCAAATGCGGGGACGCTGGTGGCCATGGTGCTACTCCATCGACTGGTGGTGATCGAGTCGTCCGACGTTGGTCTGGCCCGCCGCGCTGTGTGGGCCCTCGCACTGTTCCCGCCGGCCTTCGTCCTGACGTGGGCCTACGCCGAGGGTCCGTTCCTTGCACTGGTCATCGGCTGCCTACTCCTGCTCCGTAGAGAGCGTTGGTGGGAGGCCGCAATCCTCGCCGCGGCGGCCTCCCTAGTCCGGCCTACGGGGGCGCTTCTGATCGTGCCGGCGCTCTGCGCGGTGGTACGCCCATCGACACCGGCCCGCTCGTCAGGCCGCCTGATGGGCCACTCGATGGTGAGTCGTCTGGCTGCCGTAGTGGCCGGCCCGGTCGCAGCCGGGGGCTACGTGTTGTGGGCGTCGATTCATTTTGACGAGGCGTTTATTCCGCTGACCGTCCAGCGCCGCTTACGGGGTGATCCGGTGGATCCCGTTCGTCGACTCTGGCAGGGCCTCGGAGAACTGTTCGGGCCCGATGCGCTTGGTGACGGCTTCCACATTGTTGCGGTGGCCGTACTGCTGGTGGTCCTGGTGGTGCTATTACGTGCGTGGCCATTGCGGTACGGGGCCTTCGCAGCGGCGTGTCTGCTGGTCGCGTTGGCCGCTGACAACCTGAATAGTCTCGAGCGGTACAGCCTCAACGGGGTCCCCATAGTTCTTGGAGTGGCCACTATGGCCGGACACCGTCGACTCGGTGCCTTCGTGCCGGTTGCCTCGGGATTGGCATTGGTGGCCATGTCGGCTGCCGCCTGGTCCGGTAGCTACGTGCCCTGACCGCGGCCCGGAAAACGCGGAAACGGCCCCGAGTAGCCTCCCGGCGAACCGGTCAACTTCTCGGAGCCGCTCCGACGTCCCTACTGCCACCTGCCGGGTCGTCCCGTCGAACGATCCGGTCCGGAGTGTCGCCCCAAGGGGCTTCACCCTGATCCGACACCGGAGGATCCGTCGACCTCCGGCCCCGTATCCAGCTCGACCACCGATCCCCGACGGGATCATGGTCCACCGTTTCGTTCCCCGCCCGACGGCGTGGAGCGACCCGGTCGACCTGGCACCCCGGTTCCGGGTCCATCATCAGGTGTCATCCAGTGCCCGTCGGCGCTGGAGTGACCTGCGATGGTCCGGTACCGGCGGGTGCCTCGTCCGGCCAGTCCGACTCGTTGCCCTAAGGCTCCTCGTCGTCCCGCCCGACCTCGACACCCCTGTGCCGGTGGCCGAACCGCTGGTTCCGTTCCCGAAGGATCGGGCCAGCGTGGTTGCGGTCCTCCCCGAACACGATTCGGGGGCTTCCCCAGGGTCCCGCTCCTCCGTCCGACACCGGAACCTAAGCTCCTGTGCCTTCTGGTGGATCGGTTCCATCCGGTTCCGGATCCCCGCGCCGTGTTCGGCGTGGACGCATCATGAGCCCGGAGAACCGGTCGGTCAACCAGAAACGGTCTTATCCCCCGGAACGTCGACGATTTCCACAGCACATGGGTGGGTGGTCCACAGTTCTGTCCACAGAAACAGACGAAATACCCGTGTCAGGAGCCGAGGGCGGCACCGGCCAGTAGCGCTCCGAGGGCGGCGAGGAAGCCTATGCCTCCGGTGGCACCGCGGATTGCGGCCGAGCGGGTGGTGGAGTGCACCGCAGCTGCAGCACCCGATACGGCCACCAGGAGGAGTTTGGCGAACATGGTGGCCAGGTAGCCGTCCGAGCGGCCCGACAGTCCTACCTCGGCGAGGTTCCAGATCCCGGTCACCACTGCCAGAGCGAAGCATGGCCACGCCACCTTCGCGAAGCGGTCGGCGGCCATCCGTGGTGCTTCGGCGCCAAGGCCTCGCAGGACTCCGAGGAGTCCCAGCATCAGGATCTGGCCGCCTATCCAACCCGAGACACCCAGCAGATGGAGGAACATCCGGACGGCGTCGAGGTCCAACGCGGCGAACGATGGGAAGGTGTCGAAGAGGTCGGTGTTCATGGCCCGAGTCTGCCGGCGTGGAGCCGGGGATCGATCTTCATGACGACCAGACGTCGCGTTCGACGAGGATGGTTCGCAGTGTCGAGGGGCTGTCGGTCATGATGCCGTCCACCCCAAGATCTAGTAGACGGTGCATCTCTTCGGGGTCGTCGATGGTCCAGACATGGACGTGGAGGCCTCGTTGGTGGGCGTGGTGAACGAACCGACGGTCGACCAGCGGAATGCCTGACTGGCGCACCGGAACCTGAAGGCAGTCCGGGCCCTTTGGAGGCTCGTCGGGGCCAACGGGGAACCCGAAGCTGGATAGTCGAAAGCGGACGATGGCCGCCGGACCGGCCGACGTGCAGAGGTCTGGTCCTAGGAGGCGTCGACAGCGGACGAGGCGTCTATCCGAGAAGGACCCGAGGCAGACCCGTTCCAGTGCGGCGTGGTGCTTGATGACCGCAGCGAGGGGCTCGACGACCCGGTCATCCTTGGGATCGATGTTGATGCGGGCATCGGGAAAGGCCTCCAACAACTGGTCCAGAGTGGGGATGGGCTCCACGCCACCAATCCGGGCATCGGCGATCTCGGCGGCCGTGCAGTCCGCTATACGACCTGACCGGTCGGTGACCCGATCCAACGAATCGTCATGGAAGGCCAACACCACCCCATCGGCCGTCAAGTGGACGTCGGTCTCCAGGTATCGGTAGCCCAGGCCGACTGAGTGGGCGAAGGCGGCCAGGCTGTTCTCGGGATGTTCTTCGGTGCCTCCTCGGTGGGCAAAAGCGAGCGGACCGGGATGGTCAAGGTAGGGGTGACGGCCACTAGATCGCACCGGGCCACGCTAGGTGCCCGGGCAGGGTCGGACTGGCAGCCAGACTGGAGCCATGATCGACCGAGACTTGAAGCGTTGTCTGGGTCAGATGATGAAGGGCGTCCAGGTGGTGGCCACCACCCACAACGACGTCACCCGCGCCTACACCTCCCACTGGGTGTGCCAGGTCTCGTTTGACGAACCCGTCCTCATGGCGTCGGTGTCACCCAAGCACGACACCTATCCGTTGATCGTCGGTTCCGGCCGCTTTGCGGTTTCCATCCTGGCTGGCGACCAGGTCGAACCCGGGCAGTACTTCAGCTACCCGGGGCACCGCTTTCGGTACGTGGCTGACGAGTGGATCGCCGACGCCGACGGCTGGCCGGTAGTCCCCGACGCCCTTGCGTGGCTGGGTTGCGAGGTCGAGGACAGGATCGTCGGTCGATACGACCACGACCTTTTCTTTGCCCGGGTAGTGGCCTTCGGCGAGGGTCGCCTGGGCGAGGCCCCGCTGCTCTACTCCAGCCGCCATGGATGGAGGGTGGGTGGTGAGGCGGCCCGAGAGAAGGGCGAGTCGGTCCGCGACCGTCTCACGGCACGGGTGGAGGCAAGGTTCGGATTCGGTAGTACCGACTCCACCAACGTCCCCTGAGAACGGGTCGGTAGCCTGTCGGCATGGCCCGCAGGACGAAGATCATCGCCACCATTGGACCAGCATCCGATGACGAGGCCACCCTCCGTGACCTGATCCGGGCCGGAATGGACGTGGCCCGCCTTGGTTTGGCCCACAACACGATCGACGAGGCCGCCGACCGTATGGCACGGATCCGTCGGATCGCGGCCATCGAGGGTCGCTATGTGGGGATCTTGGTTGACCTCCCGGGCCCCAAGGTTCGTGCGGCATCGTTCGGTGAGACGGCGGTGGAGATTGTCGAGGACTCGCGGGTAAACCTGCGAGTGGGAGGCCGAGTTAGCACGGCATCAGATATCGAGATCGACTACGCGGGGCTCCTGGCCGACGTGGAAGCGGGCGACCGTCTGAGCATCGGTGATGGCCGGGTGGTGTTGGAAGTCCAGGAAATGGACGGCGACCGGGTGTTTACCCGGGTGGCCCACGGCGGTGTCCTGACGGGCAGTCCAGGGCTGCATATCCCTTCGGACCGGCTCTCGATGCGCGCACCGACCGACGACGACCTGGTGGCCGTCGAGCGCTTCGTTGAACTGGGGGCCGACATGCTGGCCATCTCGTTCGTGCGATCGGCCGAGGACCTAGCCCGTGTCCCCGTGGATCCCCATCCTGCCGGCCCGATCGTGGTCGCGAAGATCGAAACCCGGGCCGCCATTGAAGACCTGCCGGCCATCATCGAGGCGTCTGGCGCGGTGATGGTGGCCCGTGGGGACCTTGGGAGCGAATGCAGTATTGAGGAGCTGCCCATCCTCCAGAAGGAGATCATCCGGCAGTGCATCGCTTTGGGTCGACCGGCCATCACCGCGACGCAGATGCTCGAGACAATGGTCGCCAATCCTGAGCCGACTAGGGCCGAGGCCTCAGATGTGGCCAATGCCGTCTGGGACGGATCGAGCGCGGTGATGCTTTCGGGTGAGACGGCGGTCGGTGTGGATCCGGTAAACGTGGTGACCACCATGTCTCGGATCGCCGAGCGGGCCGACGATGCCTTCGACCACCGGGGATGGATGGCGGAACTTTCGGACCTGCGAATGACCGACACCGATGATCCAGATACGTCCATTACCGACGCAATGACCCAGGCCACGGCCCGCGCCATCGATGAGCTGGGGATCGGGACCATCCTGTGCATCTCCGGAAGCGGGTTCACCGTGCGTTCGATGGCGCGTTTCCGTCCAGCGGCGCGCATCATCGGCCTGAGCTCGAACGAACGGACGGTCGGTCAACTGACGTTGAGCTGGGGGACCGAGCCGATCCACCTCCCCGAGGAAGGCGATCTTGATGACCGAGTCAACGCTGCCCTCGAGGCGGCCCGGAACAGGGGTTCGGTGAAACCCGGTGAACTGGTTGGCGTGCTAGCCGGAACGGACGCGCGTTCGCGGTCCACCAACGCCCTTCGAATTGAACGGGTGCCCGCTGTTTGATCAGGACGGGGCCTCGGAGTTGAGGTGCCTCAGCAGTTCGGATTCAGGTCGGCTGGGATTTGGACGACCTGGCCGAAGAGGGCACACGAGCACTCGGCTGCACAGTCGGCGAGCTCGACCCGCTGGCTCCAGATGCCCGCAGTCAGTGCGACAAGAACAACGACCACGACTATCCGCACGACCATTCTGCGGATGATCCGAGCGGCCACGAAGGCCAGGACGAGGCTCGCCACGATGGCTACTAGAGCCACTGAGCGGAGGAATGCGGGCTCAACCCAGCCCGGTAGTTTGACGACCTGTGGGACTTGGTCGCCGAGGTCGGCGAGTCGGTCAAGCAGCGTAGGCGTCGCGCCACCGTTGACCGCCACAGAAGTGACCGCGGTGACATCATCGGACATCGGGCGAGGGTAGCCAGCATCGATCCCGCAGTCGGGGCACCCCCGATGGCCGGTACTACGGTCGGTGTGATGAACGATTCCACGTCCGGCGTCCGTCCCATCTCCCTATCCGGCTCGGGCCCCTCGGAGACGGTCCTTGGGTCCGAGGAGCCGGCAGCGGATGCCGCTCTGGCCGAGGCATTAGGTCAACCGACGCCCGGGGAACGGAGAGACGCCGTGTCCGCTGTAGCGGCCGACTGGCCACGTCATCTGGAGTGTTGGGCCTGCCTAGGCGATCTGGGACGGGACGCGATGGAGGCTTACGCTGCCTACCGGGTCGGCTACCACCGGGGTCTCGACCGCCTTCGACAGAGCGGATGGCGTGGCAGCGGGTACGTTCGCTGGCAGCACCCGACCAATCGGGGGTTCATGCGGGCACTGGCTGGTCTAGCTCGGGTGGCCGACCAGATCGGCGAGGTGGACGAAGCGGAGCGTTGTGCCCTGTTTCTCCGCCAGCTGGATCCAGATTGGACGGAGGCGATGGCCGGGGAGACCTCCTGACGGTGTTGCCCCTGATCAGCGACCTGCCCGGCAGCGGGTCTGGGAACCCATTCGTCGGTGCGGTTCTGACCGGCGGGGCGAGCCGCCGAATGGGTCGGGATAAGGCCCTCATCGAAGTCGACGGTCGTCCGATGGCTGTCACGGTGGCCAGGACGCTGCTGACCGCTGGGGCATCGGAGGTGGTGGCCGTGGGTGGCGATGCCGAGGGTCTCTCGACCGCAGGCCTCGCCGTGGTGCCTGACCGCTATCCCGGCGAGGGGCCTCTCGGCGGCATCATCACGGCACTCGGACATTTCGCGGCGTTGGACCTGCCGGTGGTGGTGCTTGCCTGTGACCTGCCGACACCTTCGGCGTCAAACGTGGCGGCCACGGCGTCGGCGGTACCGGCGGCTCCGAATGGAGCACCGGTGGTGGTGGTGCCCCTCGAAGCAGGCAGACGTCAGTGGATGCATGCCTGCTGGTTGCCGCAGTCGAGCGTCTTGTTGACGGCGGCATTCTCTGCGGGAGAGCGGGCGCCATGGCGGGCCGCCGAGGCCTCGAGCGCTTTGGGACTCCGGATCGTGGAGGTCGATGGACTGTCGGCGGCGGGGTTTCGTGACGTTGACCAGCCCACCGATTTGGCTAGCGACCTAGGGGCCGGCGACCGGTAGGGTCGAACGGCGGTCCCGACGTCTCGGGACGTATCGGACGGATGCCGGTGCCGCGATCCGCCGAAGAGGCGGCATGAGGGAGAGTTTCTGATGTCTGAGCAGCCAGTGGTCCCGGAAGTGGACGTTGACGAGTTGCAGGCACGTCTCGCCGACGGCGCCGCACTCCTCGACGTCCGAGAGCCCGATGAGGTTGACGAGGTCAGGGTGCCGGGAGGCGTCCGAATCCCGTTGGGGGCGTTGCCCGAGCGGATTGCCGAGATTCCCTCAGATGGCACGCTCTACGTCATCTGCGCTCTGGGTGGTCGGAGCCGCACTGCGGCCGAGTTCCTCCGTCACAACGGGATCGATGCCGTGAACGTGGCCGGTGGTACCAACGCCTGGGTCGCTGCCGATTTCCCAGTGGAGTCGGGCTCTGTGGATGGAGCAGGATCCTGAGCGGGGGCCCGCCGGTCGACTTTCGACTGGTTACCGACCAGATGGAGTTCGAGGAGATCCTGGACGTCCTGATGGGCGAATCGCGGATCGCCGTGGACACCGAGTTCCACAGGGAGAAGACGTATTTTCCAAAGGTCGCCATGGTCCAGGTGGCGTGGTCCGATGGCTTGGCCCTGATCGATCCGCTAGCTGTCGACCTGCGTCCCATGGCCCGACTGTTGGAGTCTGATGTTCTGGTAGTCATGCATGCCGCTGGCCAGGACCTTGAGGTCTTTGACCACACATGCGGGACCGTGCCCGTCAACCTCTTTGACACCCAGCTAGCGGCCGGGTTCACCGGCCTGTCCTCGCCGTCCTTGGCTTCCCTGCACGAACGGGAACTCGGTCTCCGCCTTCCCAAGGGGGACCGCCTCACCGACTGGTTGGCTCGCCCGTTGACCAAATCGCAACTGGACTACGCGGCGTCCGACGTAGCGAACCTGCTGGAGATACATGACCTTCTCCTTGCCCGTCTGACCGCAGACGGACGACTGGCATGGGCTGAGCAAGAATGCTTGGAGATGCTGGCCCGGGAACGTGGACGGCGTGTGCCTGAGGATGCTTGGCGGCGCATCAAGGAAGCCCGACAGCTTCGTGGTCAGGCCAGGGACGTCGTTCGTTCGGTGGCGGCGTGGCGGGAGCGGCGGGCTGCCGACATGGATCAGCCGGTCCGCCATGTGGTGCCTGACCTCGGTGTGGTGGCCGTGGCTCAGCGAGCACCGCGATCCCTAGAGGAACTTCGGAAGATCCGTGGACTGGATGGGCGTCACCACAAGGGGGCAGTGGCCGAGGGCCTGTTGGCCGCCGTCGCCGCCGCTGATGATCTGCCGCCGTTGGTCGCCGATCCACCTCGTCGGGACAGCGGCAACGACGTGCGCGCGGCGGTGACCTTGGTGTCGGCATGGGTGGCCCAGTTGTCGCGTGATACCGATCTTGACCCGACACTCGTCGGGACGAGAAGTGATATCGAAGATCTCGTCCGGGGCGTTGAGGGTGCACGGATGGCCACCGGGTGGCGCCATCAGGTCATCGGTGGCCCGGTGGATGACCTACTAAGTGGTCGGGCGGCGCTGGCCTTCGACGGCCGTGGCGGGCTACTCCTCGAGCCACGGGGCACCTGATCACCAGAGCAGGTCTGCTCCGTGAACGGCGGCTCGCTTCGCTAGGATGACCAACCGCACCGGTCTGCTGTGGAGGTTTTCCATCACAGCACTGACTGGACGGAATCACAGAAGAGCACACGGATGGAACATGCCGTGACCAATCGGGAGGATGCCCGGTGAAGAAGGGTCGACACCGCCGCTACGAAGAAGCGCGTGCGTTGAAGCAGAACCAGGATCTTGATCTGGACTCGATCTTCGACAGCCTCGACGTGGGTGAGCAGAACGAAAGCCAGACAGACGAGGAAAGTTCCCCGGCGTTCGACGCCTGGGCTGACGACTACGAGGACGGCGCCACTGGGGAAGCGGTCGAGGAGGCGGCCGAGACGGCCTGAGTCCACCACCGACGAACTGCAGGTCAGCTACCTGTTTCGTCCAGAATCTCGTCCAGTTTGAGAATATCCTCAGCCGACAACATGCCAATGAACGCGCCTTCGGCGTCGGTCACCGCGAGGACGTCCACATCAGCCTGCTCCATTGCCACGGTCGCGTCCCGTAGTGACCAGTTCGGTCGGGCGGCGGGTAGTTCCGTGTTGAGGAGGTCGCCGACAGCGGTGTCATCCCACATCGAACGATCGATCTCGGACACCTCCGTGAGGCTGATCATTCCCCGGTACTCGACGCCATCGACCACCGCTACGGATCGCTCACGGCGACCGAGTACGTGGAGGTACATGAATTCAGCCACCGTGGCGTCTGGGGGAACCGTGAGCACGTCGGTGTCCAGCGCCGACGTCACGGGCAGGGTGAACCTACGTTCGAGGTGGCCCAGTCGGACTGAGTGCTGATGCTCAGCGACGGAGGACTTGCCGGCCACCAACTGACTGACCGCAGCAGCGACAAGGGCCGGCACCACGAAGGAACCGCCTGTCGATTCTGCGACGAACATCACCGCTGAGATGGGAGCGCGGTAGCCGGCGCCCAAGAAGGCTGCCAGGCCGAGCGTCGGGTAGAGGCCGGGCCGGTCGGATTCCAACATGATGCCGGTGAACTGTCCGATGATGACGCCCTGCACGGCTAAGGGAATGAATAGTCCGCCTACCCCGCCACCGGCCAGGGTCACGATGGTGGCGGCGATCCGCATGCCGAACAACAGGCCAATTAGGCCTAGGCCGTGGTCCGGCCTGACCACCCACTCCATGGCCTCGAAGCCCGGTCCGATGGTCAGAGGAGAGCCAAACGCCACGTCGGCGACGAACGCCAAACCGGCCAGTGAGGCTCCGGAGATGAGGACCCGGGAGACGAACGAGTCGGTCTTGGACTGTGTTTTGGCCCACCGGACGAGCCACGCCATGGAACGGCCTCCGAGGCCGGCAAAGACCCCAAGCAGGAGAGCGCCGAACACGTCGCCCACCTCCACGGCGGTAAACAGCCCGGCCAGGTCGGCGGCGTCGAACCAGACCACTTCGGTGTCGGCCCGGAGGGCCAACTGTTTGACGTTCAGACCGATGCGGTTCTCGGGATCGTTCAGGAACGGGATGACGGCGTCATGGCCGATGAGGTTGATGTAGGCGACGTAACTGGTGGCCGAGGCGAGCAACGAGGGCAGCAAAGCCCGACGGTTCACGTCGTCTCGGTACGGTGCCTCCAGTGCAAAGAGGACCCCGGTAGCCGGTGCCTTGAAGACGGCGGCCACCCCAGCCGCCGCTCCGGCGGTCAGGAGGATCTTGACGTCCTCTCGACGAAGCCAACGGCGGAACCGGTCACGCAAGCCGAGGCCGAGGGTCGAGCCGGCGTAGATTGACGGGCCCTCCAGGCCGAGCGCACCGCCTAACCCGATGGTCGAGATGCCTGCCAAGAGCTTGATCGGGAGGTCCCGGAGAGGAAGGCGTGGGTTCCGATCATGGAACGCGCGATTGAACTCGTCGGAGGTGCTCGGGAGCATTCGCCGACCCGGGTATCGCAGAATCAACGAGGCTAGAAGGAGTCCCACGCCGGGGGCTATGGCGATCTGCCACAGTGGCCGGTGCAGGACTCGTTCAAGGACCACGGTTGCCGCTATATATTCGAAGGCGGCGACCAGAGTGGCTACGAGCAGCCCGGTGATGATCGCCAGGGCCAGCACCGGGGTGTCACCACGGGTGGCAATGGTGCGGAGCCGTTTCACGTCGTTCTTCCTACACCCTCGGACCCGCTGATCCTCGGACGGGTGGGTCGTCTGATCGCGACCCCGTCCAACGTTGGGTTAGCGCCCGACCAATGTCCCGTTCGGGACCCAAGGGTGGATCCCGGCTATGGCGGCCCTGTCGGGCAGACTGCAATCGTGACAAGCCCTTTGACCCGGTCCCTTCTAGGGCGGCTGATTACCCGTCGGAGCGATCCGATCACCGATCCGTTGGAGCGCGACCTAGTTGAGGTCTTGGGTCGTGGCCGGGTCGAAGCCGGAGTCGGGGCCCAGAGCCTGTACAGCCATGATGGCTCGGTGACGAGGGGTGGTCGGGCCGGGATCGTCTGCTTCCCCGAAAGTACCGCCGAGGTGGCTGCCTGCGTATCCGTGGCGATCGGCCATGGGCGTCCGTTCGTGCCCCGTGGGGCGGGAACGGGGTTGTCTGGTGGAGCCGTGCCCTGCGACGAGCCTGTAATGGTGGTGACAACCCGGATGGACGTCATCCACGAGGTCGACGTGGAACGTCGCCTGGCCTGGGTGGGACCTGGCGTAGTGAACCTGGACCTCTCACGGCACCTGGAGGGCACCGGCCTCCATTTTGCCCCGGATCCGTCCAGCCAACAGGCCTGCACGATCGGTGGCAACGTAGCCAACAACTCGGGAGGCCCCCACTGCCTGCTCTACGGGGTGACCAGCGCGCACGTATTGGCCGTCGAGGTGGTGCTCCCGGACGGAGAAGTGGTGATCCTCGGCGCTGAGGAAGGACGGGCATCGGGTTACGACCTCCGGGGAGCTTTTGTAGGCGGCGAGGGAACCCTTGGGATCACGACGCGTATCTGTGTTCGACTCACCGAGGATCCGCCCGAGGTGGCCACGTTGTTGTTGGACTTCGACCGTGTGGCCGGTGCTGCCGACACGGTTAGTGCGGTGATTGCCGCCGGCATCGTGCCCGCCGCGCTCGAGATCATGGACCAGCGGGTCGTCGAGGCCGTCGAACCCTTCGTGCATGCTGGCTATCCACTGGACGCTGCGGCGGTCCTCATCGTTGAGTTGGACGGCCTTCCGGGCGGCGTGGCGGAGTCCATCGACCGGATCGAGGCCATCGGGACGGCCCATGGAGCCCGGACGGTTCGGGTGGCCGCCGACGAGGAGGAGCGGATGAGGATCTGGAAGGGCCGAAAGAGCGCCTTCGGAGCGATTGCGGTGATCAAGCCCGACTACTACCTGAACGACACCGTCATCCCTCGTACCCGACTGGCCGAAGTTTTGTCCCGGATCTACGAGGTGATCGAAGAACGGGACTTGATCGTCATGAACGTCTTCCACGCCGGTGACGGCAACCTCCACCCTCTCATTGTTTTCGACGCTCGTGAGCCGGGAGTCATGGAGCGCGTCTTGGAGGCCGGTGAGGAGATCGTACGGATCTCGGTTGAGGCGGGTGGAGTGCTGTCCGGGGAGCACGGCATTGGGCTTGAGAAGAAGCGCTTCATGTCGATGCAGTTCAGCCCGGCCGACCTGGAGGCCCAGGATCGCCTGCGGCGGGCGTTCGACGTCGAGGGCCTAGCCAATCCTGGCAAGGTGCTGCCTGGCGGCGCCAGCTGTGGTCATGTGACCAGCCTCGGGCGGGCCCCTGACGGGACCTGGGTTTGATCGACATGGGAGCGTTTCGTGACGAGGTCGGCGACGCCGGAACCGTCTGCGTCTGTGGGGGACGGACCCGTTGGATGGTCGGAGCCGTCCCCGGTCATACAGGAGACGTTCGAGAGATATCAGCCCCGGTGGGCATCGAATCCATCTCACCGGCGGAGATGACCGTGGTAGTCGGCGCGGGAACGGCAGTGGCGGACTTGGCATCGGCACTGTCTGAGCATGGCCAGGAGGTGGCCCTTGACGGACCGGTGGGCGCCACGGTGGGTGGCGCGTTGATGGTCGGACGAAATCCGTTGCGTCGCGGTCGGCTTGGCGAGATTGCCGACGTCTTGTTGCAGGCGGACTGCGTGGGAGCCGATGGTGAGGCCTTCACCGCCGGCGGTCCGACGGTAAAGAACGTGACCGGATACGACATGTGCCGTCTCCTCGTGGGTTCGCTGGGGACACTGGCTCTCGTGGGACGGGTCATCCTCCGAACCCGACCAGTTCCCGAGGTGGGGGCCTGGATGGTCGGCGAGGTACCGACTGGGATCGTGATGGGTGCGTTATACCGGCCTGCCACCGTTCTGTGGGACGGCGTGCGGAGCACCGTGAGAATCGAAGGGAGCGCTGCCGATGTGGCCGGCGAGATTCGATGCCTCGAGGCCCTCGGGTTTATCGCCGCAGATGAGCCCGTTCTGCCAGCAGGGTGGGACCGCTGGTCGGGCACCCTCCCTGAAGGTGGGGTATGGGCCCTGGGAAGTGGAGTGGTCCATCGGTCGGGTCCCGTTGGAACCCCCGTGGTATCGGTCGGCGTGCGCGCCCTCGCCGACCGTCTGCGCGACGCGTTTGACCCACTCCGACGCCTAAACCCGGGACGAGATCCGTACCGAATGACAGCATGAGCGCCCCATTGCCACCGGCACAGACCGGATCGGCGACGCCGTTAGGCCTTGATGACAAGTCGCTGGCCGCCTGCGTTCAGTGCGGTCTGTGCCTCCCTCACTGCCCGACCTACCGGGTGACCGGCGATGAACGACGATCTCCACGTGGGCGTATCTCCCTGATGCGTGCCGTCGAATGGGAGGGCATGACACCAGACAGCGAGTGGCTCGATGCGATGGACACCTGCGTCCAGTGCCTGGGATGCGTCACCGCCTGTCCATCGGGCGTTCCTTACGGCGACCTGATCGCCACCACACGGGTAGCCGTTGCTCAGGTCAGGCGGCCACCTCTAAAGCTTCGGGCTGGCTTGTGGTGTCTCGGTCGACCGGGTTTGCTCCGGTTGGGCACGACCGTCCTGGCCGTCCTGCAGCGCCTAGGCCTCCTGAGACTGGCACCGCGATCGATGACCGCGGCCCTTCCGGCTCGACTGCCGTTGCGAAGGCCAAGGCTGTCTGCACCCGGCTTTCCCCCTCGTTCAGAGATGAACCCGGCGGCGAACGACCCGTCCGAGGTGGTTCTGTTCACTGGGTGTGTCATGGATGTATGGCAACCGGAGGTCCATAGGGCCGCTGAGGAAGTCCTGACGGCTATCGGGGTCACCGTCGAACGGTCCGGTGATCGTGTCGGTTGTTGTGGTGCTCTGCATGGCCATGCTGGTCTCGAATCGGAGGCACGGCGACACGCCGAGCGAGTGGTCTCCGCACTGACTGGTGACCAGCCTGTCCTGCTCGATTCCGCCGGCTGTGGTGCGGCGCTCAAGGGATACGGAACGCTGCTGCGTACCCCAGAGGCCAGGGCCTTCGCCGACCGGGTGTACGACATCCAGGAGTGGCTAGCTGCCGATGGACGTCTGGTCGCCCTGCCGTCATCCGGCCCGGAGAGCGGGCCGCGTGAGTCGGTGATTGTCCAAGATCCCTGTCACCTACGGCACGCCCAGGGCTGCCACGGTGCCGTCCGGGAAGTCTTGGCCCCCCATGTGGACCTGGTGGAACTCGATGATGAAGGCCTCTGCTGTGGCGCCGGTGGCGCCTTCTCCCTGGTCCAGCCGGGACTGGCCGGCGACGCCCGGGACCGGAAGGTAGCGGCTGTGGCTCGGGCGACGGACCGCAGCGGGGCCACCACGGTGGTTAGCGCCAACCCGGGTTGCGCGCTCCACCTTGCGGCCGTCGGGCTCCACGTGCGGCACCCTGTGGAGGTACTAGCCGACGCCTGCCGTAGGTCGGAAACAGACCCGGGTTCCGAGAAAGATCGAAGTGAGGTGTCCGAACGTGGCCGGTGAGTTCGAGGAGATTCGAAGCCGCCTGGAGGCGATTGCTGAGGAGTTGGCCGACCTGGCCCTTGTCCGACTTCGCGAGTCGATCGATGCTGGCGGCCAAGAGTTGCCGGTTGACGAAAAGCGACTCACCAGAGCCAGACGGGCCGTAGAGAAGGCCGCCCACCTCCTAGACGAACCGGATCGTTCGGACTGGTGATGGTGACCCCTGTCGGCCGCTGAAGTTGGCCAGCAGGGTCAGGTCAGCTTGTGCAGGTTGGATGGTCTCAGTTGACGACCAGAGGGATGAGCACGCGGCCATCGTGGGGTCGTGCCACGTGGAGGCGATGACCGGCCTCCACGTCGCCATAGAGAGTGGTCCGCTGACGTAGCGATCGGCCGAGCGGCTCCACGAGCTCGCGGAGGTCGGCTTCGGTTACCCCCTGTCCATGTTCGGCGCCGGCTGCACGAGAGATGTTCTCGTCCATGAGGGTTCCTCCAAGGTCGTTCACCCCGGATTGCAGCAGCTGGCGGACGCCGTCAAAGCCAATCTTCACCCACGAACACTGGATGTTGTCGATTGATCCGTCGTAGGCAATTCTGGCCACGGAGTGCATCAGGAGGTTCTCGCGGAAGGTCGGACCCCGACGGGACTTCTTCTGGAGGTAGATGGGTGACGCCATGTGTACGAACGGCAGTCCGACGAACTCGGTGAAGCCGCCGGTTTCGTCCTGAAGGTCACGGCAACGAAGCAGGTGGCGAACCCAGTGCTTGGGACGCTCGATCGACCCGTACATGATGGTGACGTTGGATCGGATGCCGACGGAATGGGCGACGCGGTGGGCCTCCAGCCACTCGTCGGTGGTGATCTTGTCGGGGCACAGCTCGGCACGGATCTCATCGTCGAGGATCTCGGCTGCCGTTCCTGGCAGGGATCGAAGCCCAGCTTCGTAACCCCGGCGGAGGTACTCGACCAGCGGCTCGCCGAGACGGCGAGCGCCTTCGGTGACCTCAAGAGCGGTGAAGCCGTGGACGTGTATGTCAGGGACCGCGGCCCTGACTGCCCGGGTCACGTCCAGGTAGTACTCACCGTCGAAGTCCGGATGGATGCCACCCTGGAGGCAGACCTCGGTGGCGCCCATCTGTGCGGCCTCGGCGGCCCGGCCGGCTATTTCATCCATCTCCAGGAGATAAGGCGTGCCCCGGAGGTTCAACGACAACGGGCCCTTGGAGAACCCGCAGAACCGGCACTTGTAGGTACACACGTTCGTGTAGTTGATATTTCGGTTGGCTACCCACGTGATTTCGTCGCCGACCCGTCGACGCCGTAGTTCGTCGGCCACCTCGGCCACTGCGACGACCTCGGGTCCCCTTGCGGCGAAGAGGGCCAGGAGTTCGTCGTGGCCGGTACGTTGTCCGGCCAGCACGCCGTCGAGGACCTCCCGGATTCGTCCGTGAGCGGTTGACGGACCGGGCACCAGGTGGACGGGCCGAACGGGGGCACCCGAATACCAGACCGTCGATTTAGATCCGACCTGACGGACTTCGGCACCGTCGGCGGCGGAAACGGTCTCAATGGCCTCAGGAAAGACGGCTCCTGGATCGTCACGACCCAGTCCGGCGGCGTCGCTCCTATCCATGACTGCGAAGTGCAGGCCTTTATCGAACCAGCGGTTCGGATCGCAGACGAACTCGGGGTAGGCGGTGAGTCGGGGGGCCACCGTGAAGCCCCGTTCGACGGTCACCGAGGTTAGGAGCTCCAGGGCGGGCCAGGGCCGCTCGGGGTTGACGTGGTCAGTGGTCACCGGCGAAACGCCGCCCCAGTCATCGATGCCGGCGTCGAGTAGCACGCCGAAGTCGTCGGACAGGTTGGGCGGTGCCTGCAGATGGATCTCCGGGGGGAGGATGACCCGGGCTAGGGCAATGGCGTCTAGGTATTCGTCGGGTGGGCAAGCTGGGGCGTTGTGCATGGCCGTACCCGGCTTGGGTAGAAAATTCTGGACGATCACTTCTTGGACATGGCCGTATCGGGCGTGGGATGTGGCAATGGCTTCCAGCGCCTCGATCCGGTCCCAGCGGGTCTCACCGATTCCCACGAGGATGCCGGTGGTGAAAGGGATAGAGAGGCGACCGGCGGCTTCGAGGGTGGCCAGACGTCGCTCGGGGGCCTTGTCGGGTGCCCCTCGGTGGCAGTCCAGGTCGGCCACGAGGGACTCGAGCATCATTCCCTGGGACGGCGAGACGGAACGGAGTGTTGCCAGTTCTTCAATGGACAGTGCTCCCGCATTGGCGTGTGGGAGCAGTCCGGTCTCGGTCAGGACCAGCTGAGCCATTGCGGCTAGATAGTGGATGGTCGACTGGTAGCCGTTGCGTTCCAGCCAGTCGGCTGCTATCGGGTATCGGAGCTCGGGACGCTCGCCCAGGGTGAAGAGCGCCTCGTGGCAGCCCGCCTCGGCGCCTTGGTGTGCAATGGCCAACACCTCGTCCGTAGAGAGGTATGGCGCCTCCAAGCGTGCCGGAGGTTGTGCGAAGGTGCAGTAGCCACAGCGGTCCTGGCACAGCATGGTCAATGGGATGAAGACCTTGGGGCTGTAGGTGATCCGGCCCCCATGGTGGGCGTCACGGATACTCCGGGCGGCCGCACGAAGTTCATCGCCACGAAGCTCGGTCAGGGGGTTCGGTGCCGTCTTGTTCCGGTAGGTGTGGTCCTGTTTGGTCACAGGGTCTCCTCAATGGTGCGCCCTGGGCCGGGGCGGCTGCGTATGTGGTGGGGCGAAACGGTTTCGTCGCATTCGGGACAGGACACTGCCTGGTCGAGTGGGGTTCCACAGGTGTCGTGGATGAGGAGCGTCGGCGGTCCGTCTTCGGCGTACCAGCGGTCTCCCCAATGCATGAGGGCCACCAGAGCGGGGGAGAGGTCGGCGCCCTTGGTGGTCAGCCGGTATTCGTGGCGTACGGGCCGGTCCTGGTAGGGCACCCGATGGACGATGCCCAGTCCGGCCAGCCGGTGAAGCCGATCAGTCAGGAGGTTCCGTGCAATGCCCAGGTCGCGGTGGAGGGCCTCGAACCGGCGAACCCCCCGGAAGAGGTCTCGTAGGATGAGCAATGTCCAACGATCGCCGACCGCCTCGAGCGTGGCAGCGATCGAGCATTCTGGTTCATGGGCGATGCCGATCGGATTCGCTTCTGCGTGAATGGCTGATGGCATCGGCTGACAGTAGCAGTCCGTTGCAAAAAGCAACGGACCCGGCCCGACGTCCTGTTCAGAAGCCGTCGACCTTCTCGCCGAGGCTGCCCAGTAGTTCATCGAACGACTTCACGAAGGCCGAGACGCCCTCGTCCTCTAGAACTCGGGCCACGTCGTCGAGATCCACCCCGGCAGTCGCTACGTCGCGCAGGACACCATGCGCGGCCGCCGGATCGGCATCTACGGTCCGGGCCACCGTGCCGTGGTGCTCAAAGGCTTCCAACGTGGCGTCAGGCAGCGTGTTGACGGTGTTGGGTCCTATGAGGGTGTCGACGTAGAGCGTGTCGGGATAGGTGGGATTCTTGGTCGAGGTAGATGCCCAGAGGGGTCGCTGCACGCGGGCACCACGAGCGGCCAGGGCATCCCAACGCTGGCCGCTGAACACCTTTTGGAACATGTCGTAGGCCACTTGGCCCTGGGCCACGGCGGCCCGACCCCGCAGTCCGAGGGCATCGTCAGTGCCGATGGCATCTAGTCGACGGTCGACCTCGTTGTCGGTTCGGCTGATAAAGAACGAGGCGACTGACGAGACGCTCGACAGATCGCCGAGACACCCTTCGAGTCCAGACACGTAGGCCTCCATGACGTCGGCGTATCGGTCTAGGGAGAAGATGAGGGTCACATTCACGCTCCGGCCTTCAGAGATCATCTGGCGGATAGCCGGAATCCCCTCGGCAGTGGCTGGGATTTTGACGTATAGGTTCGGACGGTTGATCCGCTCGTCGAGCGCCCGGGCAGCGGCGATGGTGCCCTCGGTGTCCGGAGCCAGTGTCGGGTCCACCTCAACGGAGACGTAGCCGTCGACGCCGTCGGACTCGTCGTAGACCGGACGGAGGATGTCCAAGGCGTCAAGGATGTCGCGGACGACAAGGGCCCAGTAACTCTCCACGATCGACGAACCGTCATCGACCAGACCACGTAGCTGTTCGTCGTAGGCATCGGTGCCCGTCATGGCCTTCTGGAAGATGGAAGGGTTGGAAGTGATTCCCCGCACACCGCGATCCACCCAACGACGGAGCTCGCCCGAGGTGATCCACCCCCGTCGGAGGTTGTCTAGCCAGGGGCTCTGGCCTTGTTCAGCGTGGAGGTCGTGCAGTCGGGTCATCGGAACTCCCTGGTATGGGGCGGGCTAGGTGGAAAGCAGTTCGGTGGCGGCGGCGACCAGGGCCTCAGCGGTGATGCCCAACTCGGCTATCACCCGTCCGCCGGGCGCTGAGGCGCCGAAGCGGTCAATGCCGATGCAGCGGTCGGCCCAGCGGTCCCAGCCGAACGTCACACCAGCCTCTATCGACAAGGTGGGGACGCCACCCGGTAACACTGAGTTCCGGTAGGCGCTGTCCTGGTTGGCGAAGTCCTCCATGCAGGGCATGGACACGACTCGCACGGATCGACCGGCCGTCGTCAGGGTGTCAGCGGCATCCATCGCCACGGAGACCTCGCTGCCGGTCCCGATCAAGATGACCTCGGGTGCACCCTCGGGCTCAGCCAATACGTAGCCGCCCCTGGCCACCGCCGCGTGATCGCCGGTGCCGGAAAGCACCGGTACGTCCTGGCGGGTCAGGAGAAGGGCAGCCGGCCCGGCCCCATCGACGATCGTCCGCCAAGCTCCGGCGGTCTCGTTGGCATCGGCGGGTCGGATCACCCGAAGGTCCGGGATGGTCCGCAGGGCTGCAGCGTGCTCGACCGGTTGGTGGGTGGGTCCGTCCTCGCCGACGCCCACCGAGTCGTGGCTCCAGATAAAGATGTTCTTTGCTCCCGAGAGGGCGGCCAGACGCACGGCGCCTCGCATGTAGTCGCTAAACACGAGGAACGTGCCGTTGACCGGGAGCATTCCACCGTGGAGGGCCAGGCCGTTGCAGATGGCGCCCATCGCGTGCTCCCGCACCCCGAAGAAGAGCTGACGCCCCTCGGGGCACTCTGGCCCCTGGACTCCGTGGCCCGAAATCGTGGTGCCGGTATTTCCGGTTAGGTCTGCACCGCCACCGATCAGACCGGGGACCACGTCGAGAAGGGCCTGAAGACAGGCGTTGCCGGCCTTCCGGGTAGCCACTGCAGTGCCTACCTCCCACGTGGGGAGGGCATCGGCCCAGCCGTCGACGCCTCCGCCAGCCCACGCGGCGTTCCACACGGAGCGGTCGATGTCACTTGCGGCCAGACGGGCTTTCCATTCGGTCCGAACGCCGGCACCCCGGCGCCCTGCCGCCCGATACAAAGTCGCCACGTCATCGGGTACGTGGAAGGGCTCGTCGGGTAGGCCCATGCGCTGTTTGGTCTCGCTGATGGCGTCATCGGTGAGGGAGTAGCCATGCACCGCCGAGGTGTCTACGTCGGGCGACGGATGACCAATGTGGCTCCGCAGTACTACAAGTGAGGGACGGTCGTCGACGGCCATGGCGGCACGGATGCCGCCCTCCATGGCGTCGAGGTCCTCGGCAGCCTCCCCTAAATCGATGACATGCCATCCGTAGGAGCGGAAGCGAGCCGGAGCATCATCGGACAGGGCCAGTTCGGTCGGCCCGTCGATGGTCACGTGGTTGTCGTCGTACACGGCTATCAGGCGACCGAGGCCCAGGTGGCCGGCGAGGGATGCTGCCTCGTGACTGATGCCCTCTGCCAGGTCCCCGTCTCCACAAACCACGAAGGTGTGGTGGTCGGTCAACTCCGCTCCGAAGCGGGCCCGGAGGTTGCGCTCTGCAATAGCCATGCCGACGCCGTTGGCAATGCCCTGACCGAGAGGGCCGGTAGTGACCTCGACACCGGCCGTATGTCCGACCTCGGGATGGCCAGGTGTTGCCGACCCCCATTGGCGGAACTCGCGGAGGTCATCAAGAGTCAGGCCGTGACCAGTCAGGTGCAGCATCGAGTACAACAGGATCGATGCATGGCCGGCCGAAAGGATGAACCGGTCGCGGTCGGGCCACGACGGATCGTCTGCGTCGTAGGTGAGGACCCTGGTCCACAGCACGTGGGCTAGCGGGGCCAGGGCCATGGCGGTCCCCTGATGCCCCGAACGAGCGGCGTGGGGCGCGTCCATGGCCAGACTCCGAACCACGTCGATGGCTCGACGTTCGTCGTCGATCGCTTGCTCTGGAGCGCCCGTCATCACTCTCACCTTCGGCCGCGGAGGCCCTGCTGGAATGGATCGGTCCGGACCTTATCCGCGGCCTCAGGTCCCCTCGGCGACCGCGTCGAGGAGCAGGACCGAAGCCGTGAAGCCATGCATGTGGTGGACGCTTCCGATGGGTCCGATCTCACCGGCACACGACATGCCGGCTACAGCTGTGGTGTCGAGCCTGTCGACCAGGTGGTCGGCGTCGTGACCGGCAAGACCGAAGAGATGGCTTCCTCGACCATTGCAGGTGAAGGCCAGGGCGGCGCCGGCCGATAGGTCTGACAAGCGATCTTCGAGGTCGGCGCTGGCCGCCTCGGCGTCCCGGATCTGAAACTGCACTGTGGTCCCAATTGGAACGATGTCGCTTACGACGAGGGCACCAGCGGCCTTGTCCGTCCCGACTATCGATCGGATGAGGAAGTCCCCGGCGCCGAACTCCTCGCGGTGCTCGTCGAAGACGACCCCCAGGTGGACCCCCCGTCGGATCCGATCGGCGTCCGCCTCGTCCGCTGAGGAGATCAACCTGGCGAGGCGTTCCAGGGCTGGTCGCCCTGCCAGGCTCAGAATGCGATTGC
The DNA here is from genome assembly GCA_030747595.1 of Acidimicrobiales bacterium. Classification (NCBI taxonomy): domain Bacteria; kingdom Bacillati; phylum Actinomycetota; class Acidimicrobiia; order Acidimicrobiales; species Acidimicrobiales bacterium. Next base: position 135,356 of record JASLKK010000006.1, read on the forward strand.
CCTCGGAGTCGGTCACCACCATGGGGTCGCCGACAGGCCGGCACCCAGTGGCCACCACGGCCCGAGCATCGACACCTACGGGTAAGACAAGAGCTACCGCACCAGTGGTGAACGTGGCGTCATTCAAGACGAGGTGGTTTCCACCCGGGCGGGCCGAAGCTGATGCCAATCCCCCCACCACGGTGAGGTCCGGACGCACCGATGCTGCGAGCGTCGCAGCATCGAAGCTAAATGGGTCACCCATCAGTACGACGGCACTTCCGGTGGGCAGGTCGTCGGGAAGGCGGGGACTGTCGAGGCGAAGTGGGCGCGTACCGTCGATCTTGGCCGTGAACAGAACAATGGATGGGCCCTCTTCGATCTCCTGGCGGTTTGCCAGTGTTCCACCTGCTGTGCAACCAAGGAGGACGGTCGGGGAGAGACCATGTCGGACGGCTCTAGCGATGCGGGGTGCCTCGCCGGCATGTGCACCAGAAGCGAAAAGGATCGCTAGGCCCGGTTGACTTCCGATGCGCTCGAGGCTCTGGCCGATCACCTCGGCTACGGCAACCGCTGTGTCTGGGTGCTGGCTAACCACAGTGGCGTATGAGCCCATGGAACTCAGGCCGAGGGGCCGGGAGGGGGGAGCAGGGTGAAGGGCACGACGGTGGCCGGTCCCTGGTCGACCCGACACGCCGCCTCGACGGTCCCGAACTCCGCGAACTCAAGTTCCGCCCGGACCAGGCGATAGCCGAAGCGGCCGGGTTCCACCGATAGTGGCTGGACATTGCGGGCCACCTGCGCGCCGTCACGGCTGAAGACCACCTCCAGTACGCCCTGGCCGCTGTGGTCATCGGGGCAGCGCACGACCACTATCAGGTGCGGGGCCCAGGAGACCGGTGGCTCCGTGGGGGAAGAGGCGCTGAACTGGATGCCGGTCAGGTCGATATGGGTCGCTCCGCCGGCCACCGACCGGAGGTCGATGCCCTCGAAGAAGAGTGCGGCGAGGATCTGCATACGGTGAACCTAGGACGTCAGGATCTCGGAACGATGTCTGGCGCTCCTGATAACCAGCTCAAAGAGCGCCCCGTCGCTCAAGGGTTCGAGTCGTAGCATGCTGCTCCGTGAACCGGCGCTTCGTACTCCCACTCCTGCTGCTCACCATCACTGTGTTGTCCGCCCTCCAGGCCCAGAGAACAAACCGTGCCATAGCGGCCTCCGAGATCGTTCCCCCGGCGAGGTCGCCTGCATCGGTTGATACCCCGGCGCTGTCCGTGCGGAGGATTCCGGAGTTCCTGCAGTCACCTACCGCGGAACGGCGCCTCCGTGAAGAGCTCGTCGCCCCGGTGGAGGCCCTTCCACCAGGGACATGCCTTGCGGTGGCCGAGCACGGCTTAGACCTCGTTTCTCTGGAGTCGTTGACACCCATGGCCCCGGCCAGTACCCAAAAGCTATTGACCGCCCTTGCCGCATTACACGTCCTGGGTCCCGATTCGGTACTCACCACCAAGGTGGTAGTCGAGGAACCATCGGTCGACGGCGTGGTGCTCGGGGATCTCTGGCTAGTCGGTGGTGGAGATCCACTGCTGATGACGACCCCCTATGCCGACCGCTTCGATGATCCATTTGCCTATTCCGACCTGGCTGATCTAGCTGACGCCGTGGTGGCCTCGGGGATTCGGGAGGTTCAGGGTTCGGTGGTGGGAGATGAGTCCCGGTACGACGCCATCCGTTACCTAGGGACGTGGCCGGATCGATTCAAGCCCGGCTGGTCGATCCAGTCGGGTCCGTTGAGCGCGCTCTCGGTGGATGACGGTTTCACGAACTGGGACGCGGTCAATCCGGCGTCCTCATTGAGCGTGCCCTCTGATGACCCGGCCATCCTGGCGGCACGGCTGTTCGATGACCATCTCGAATCTCGGGGCGTGGTGATACGGGGCCGCGTGGATTCCGGCACGGTGCCTGGTGCGCCCGGCTGGCGCACGGTGGCCTCCCTGGACTCCGTGCCCGTGCGCCTGCTAGTCGAACAAATGCTCGTTGAGAGTGATAACACCACCGCAGAACTGTTGATCAAGGAGATGGGCCACACGCCCACCGACAGGGGAACGACCGTCAGGGGCCTTTCTGTGCTCCTCGATGCCCTTGGGGCAGCCGGCCACCCCGTGGAAGGGGTAGTTCCACATGATGGGAGTGGACTGGACCCGGATAACCGATTGACCTGCGGACTACTGGCGAGCATCCTCGACGATCAGAAGGTGGGATCGGTCCTGGTGGACGCCCTACCGGTGGCCGGCGACCGGGGCACGATGAAGAAGCGGTTCGTGGGGACCGCCGGCGAGGGTCGCGTGAGGGCCAAGACGGGGACGCTGCGGGGGGTGAGCAGCTTGGCCGGCGTGATCGACACCCCGGGCGGCCGACGGCTGGCCTTTGCCCTGATCAGCAACGGCGAGTTGCCGTACGAAATCCGGGACCTTCATGAGGAGGTTGTCCTGTCCATGCTCTCCTATCCGTCGGGGCCGGTAGTCGACCTGCTGTCGCCCCGCCCTCTGCTGAATCCTGCGACAGCCGATTCGGTGGCGGCCGAGACCTCGGGGGGGTGACGGTGGGCGAGGTTCGACGGTTGCCGATGTTTCCGTTGGGCGCCGTCCTAATGCCCTCCGGGTTCCTGCCTCTGCACATTTTTGAGGACCGCTACCGACAGTTGATTCTTGACCTGATGGCCGGGGATCGAGAGTTCGGTGTTGTCCTGATCCGCCGGGGGAGCGAGGTCGGCGGCGGAGAGCAACGCTGTGACGTCGGGACCCGGGCCCGGGTGATTGAAGCTCGGCAGGCGCCGGACGGTCGTTGGTCTGTAGCAGCCGTCGGCCTCCAGCGCATCCGGGTCCAGACGTGGCTGGACGATGACCCGTATCCGATGGCCGAGGTCACCCCGATGCCAGATACGCCTGGAACGCCGACCAGTAGGTCGGCGTTCCAGGAACTCATCAGGACGATGAGGAGGGTCCTTGCAGCTCTCAGCGAGTTGGGCGAACCGGTAGCCGATGCGACCTTCGAGGTGGCCGACGACCCGGCACTGGGTGCGTTGCAGTTGGCGGCCCTAGCGCCCATCTCGGTCCATGATCGTCAGAGACTTCTCGAATGCGACCGGGCCCCCGAACGTCTGGCCTTGCTTGGCCATCTGGTGAATGAGGTCCGTGAGGTGGTCGACCTTCGACTCGCAGGGCAACTCGACGACTTCTGAGTGGAGTCCGGCGGCTCTGGGTGCTTGGACGGCGACGGGGCCGGAGTGGAGGCTCGCCGGTAGCGTGGATGGCCCATGGCTTCCGATTCGAAGTCCGGCGACCTTCCGGACATCCTCAAGCGCTACGTGCGTCAGGAGACGGTCGAACCGTTGCGTGCTCTGGGCCGGTTCCTCGGCTTTGGTGCCGCAGGATCAGTCTTGATGGGCGCCGGGGCGGTTCTGGTCGGTATTGGTGCTCTCCGGTTTCTGCAGGGATGCTCGGCGTTCGAGGGATCCTGGTCTTGGGCGCCCTACTTGATCGTGGCCCTGGCGCTGATAGCCACGATTGCACTACTCGGATCGCGCGTCTCTGATAGCGCTTCACTCGGCGGAGCGGACGATCGCTGATGGCTGATGAGCGGATAACCAGGGACGATTTGGAGGCCGAACTGCGGGCCACTGTCGTCGGAACCGAAGACCGGGTGGCAGAACGTCGATCTCTGTTCCTGACCGGCGCGGTAGTGGTGGTCGTGTCGGTCGTTGCTGTGGCCTGGTTGGTCGGCCGGCGAGCCGGTCAGCGACGGTCCACGGTGGTCGAGGTACGTCGGATCTGATGGTCGGGCTACCGGGAGGCCTGAGGTCGGGCCTGCTGGCCAACGCCGTTCGGCGTGGCTTGATCGGGGGTTCACGTGCCTGGCAGATCGTCTTGGTGGTGGGTGTGGTCGGGCAGTTGTTTCGGCGTGCTGGTCGACCCCGGCCCGTCGTGTTTCGCGAACGTCTCAGGGCGGGCGAGGCACTCGAGATCCGCCACCTTTCAGGAGATGCATCAAGGTCATCACCGTCCTTGGTCGGCTTTCCGGTCGGTGACGGCTCGTCGGGTGCGGAGTGATGCAGGTTGAGTTGCGTAACCCGACCCGGACCGTTGAGTTCGATGGGCCCATGGCGGTGACCGCCCTGCTGGCTCGCCTTTCGTTGAACCGTGAGTCGGTACTGGTAATCCGGGACGGCACTCTGGTGCCTGGCGACGCCATGCTGGCCGACGACGACAAGGTCGAGATCCGGTCGGTGATCTCCGGCGGCGCCGTTAGTGGGTGCCGGTCGAGCGGGAGCACCTCATGAAGTGTCGGGTGTGTCGGGAGCCGGCGGTCATTGATATCCGACGCCACAACGCCAACTTCTGCGTCGACCACTTTTTGCGGCTTTGTCGCGATCAGGTGGCCAAGGCCATCGACAAGCACGACATGTTGACCCCAGGTGACCGCGTTTTGGTGGCCGCCTCTGGCGGTAAGGACTCCCTGGCCCTCTGGGACATCCTGGTCAAGCTGGGGTACGAGGTCGATGGGCTCTACGTGGGGTTGGGCATCGGGGATTACAGCGAATCATCGGAGGGTTACGTCCGTCGGTTTGCTGAGGAACGGGGTCTCCGACTTGAGGTGGTGGACCTTCCGGGGGACTACGGCTTCAACGTTCCCGATGGTGCACGGGCCGCTCGTCGGGTGCCGTGCAGCGCATGTGGGATGTCCAAACGACACCTGTTCGATGATGCGGCGAGACGTGGCGGCTACGACGCAGTAGCCACCGGCCACAACCTCGACGACGAGGCGGCGGTTCTGTTTGGCAATGTCCTGCGATGGCAGGACGAATACCTGGGTCGCCAGCGACCGGTCCTTCCTGCTGGGGCCGGATTCCCGAAGAAGGTCAAACCACTTGTCCGTCTCGGCGAACGAGAGATGGCGGCCTACTGCGTTCTGCGGGGGATCGACTACGTGGTCGAGGAGTGCCCGATGGCCTTGGGCAACAAACACCTCGGTTACAAGGAGGCCCTAAACGCGATCGAGGAACAGTCTCCGGGTTCCAAGGAGGCCTTCTACTCCGGTTTCCTGAGTCGGGCCGTGGACCGGTTTGCCCCGACGGCCGAGGAGTTCCCCGACGGGAGCAGCGTCACGGTCGGCGTGTGCATCCAATGTGGTGCGCCATCGGGCGGCGAGGTGTGTGCCTTTTGCCGACTCCTGGAACGGGCCGGTGGATCCCACCCTGACAGGACTTGCGGCTCCGGCAATGAGGACAGCGGGGTCCCGGTGACGCTCAGTCCCACCAGGGGGTCGATGGCCGATGGGGGCACATTGTTGGAGGAAGCCCCATGATCCGCCAGTTTGTGGTGGGGGACCAGGTCCTCCTGGTCGACCGGAAGCAGCGTCGTTACCTGGTTGAGCTGGAGATTGGGGCGGAGTTCCATTCCCACACCGGGGTGATCGCCCACGACGAGATCCTCGGCGCCGACGAGGGCATTGTCCTGCGGTCAAGCCGGGGTTCGATGTTCACCGCCTTCCGCCCGACCATGGCCGACTACGTGCTCAAGATGCCGCGAGGAGCACAGGTCATCTACCCGAAAGACCTCGGACCGCTCTTGATGCTGGCGGACGTATTCCCCGGGGCCCGGATTCTGGAGTCGGGCGTGGGCTCGGGCGCATTGTCAATGACTCTTCTCCGGGCTGGAGCTGTGGTCACCGGCCATGAGATTCGCGACGACTTCGCAGCCCGTGCCGTGGCCAACGTCACCACCATGCTGGGCGACGATGCTCTCGGTCGGTATGACGTCCAGATGCGGAACGCGTATGAGGGAATCTCAGGCAGCGACTACGACCGGGTGATCCTCGACCTACCGGAGCCGTGGGAGGTCGTTCCCCACGCGGCCCAGGCGCTCCACGCTGGCGGGATCATCGTGGCCTACACGCCGAGCATCGTGCAGGCCACCCGTTTCCGTACGGTGCTGGACGAGTACGGGTTCCGATTTGCGGAGACGGTTGAGGTGCTGAACCGCACCTGGCATGTGGACGGCGATGCCGTCCGACCGGATCACCGGATGGTGGCCCACACGGCGTTTCTAACCCATGCTCGCCTACTGGTTCCGTGACCGGTCCGCGAGTTGCCCGACCGAGGGTCGCTCGACTGGCTCTGATGGCGGCGGTGGTGGCGACGTTGGCAGCGGCTCTGACGATCACCCTTGTCGCGGTCGGAGGGTCGGTCGCTGACCGCCCGACCCAGAATCCATCAGTGGTCGTCGACCCGTCCGAGGTGGGTCCACCACCGGTGGGTCACGGCCTGTCCGACGCCCTGGTGGTCCGCCTGTCGGAATCGATTGTCGGTGTCCGTGGCCTTGATTGTGGTCGGGCACAGGTCGGCTCAGGCTTTGTGGTTGCTGGTGGCCTGGTGGCGACCAGTGCCCACGTGGTGGCTGGCATCGCGGCACCGGTGGTGACTGTCGAAGGTGCAGAGGTGGCCACCCGAGTGGTTGGCTTCGATCCGGTGGCCGACCTCGCCGTCCTGGCTCCCGTGAATCACGGGAAGATGCCCCTCCCCCTTGCGCTGGGCGAGGCGGTTGCTGGGACAGTGGGCGCCATGCTGGTCCACGAGTCGACGGGCCCGCGGCTTGTTCCTGCAGGTATTGCCCGACGGATCCGAGCGACAGGGGCTGACATCTATGGTCGAGAGGCCGACGGGCGCGACGCCCTCATTCTCGCAGCGACGGTCGTCGTAGGGCATTCCGGCGCCGCCGTGGTAGACGGTGCCGGGCGGGTGGTCGGCATCACCTTTTCTCGGGCCCGTGGTGGGTCACCGGTGGCCTACGCCGTCCAGTCCAACGCGTTGCAAATCCTTCTTGAGCGGGTCCGGTCGAGCCCGGAGCCGGCCGGGCCATGCGTCAACTAGCCCGATTCCGAACCTGGGTACAGGGATCCAGGTCCTAGATCGCCCTAAGGAGCTAGATCGCCCCAAGGAAAGGGACGCTGGCCAGGGAGATCACTCTGAGTGCAGGAAATGCGGGGCTCACGGGCCGGAGGCAGTCCGCCGGCCTGCCATCACGGGAACCGGTGTCAGTCGACCTCGATGTAGATGCACTCTCCGGGGCACTCTTCGGCCGACTCGATGGTGGCCTCTTCCTGCCCGGCGGGCACGGGCACCACGGCCTCGGCACCTCCCGGGTCGCTGAGGATTTTGTCCCCGTCCTTCACGTAGGCCAGGCCGTCGTCCAGGAGGGCAAATACGTCAGGGGCGATTTCCTCGCACAGGCCATCGCCGGTGCACAGATCTTGGTCGATCCAGACCTTCATCGTCGGTGAGGTTCCTCTCTGTGGACACGGTCGACCGTGCCGAAGTGCTGGGGCCAGGCCGGGGGGACCGACCTCATCCCACGTGGCGAAGACCACCGGGACTGACGAGAGTGTACCTACCCCCCGGGCGTCGTAATGCACCCTTCTGGCCGGGGTGACCGCTGGCACTGGCCGCTCCGGAGGCCGGGGCTAGGGTCGCCTCGTGGACGAGATCAAGGTGGAGTCAGCCGACGACGACCCGGGGAATACGGGAAGTGGTGTTCCCGTGGACCCTGCGGCCTGCAAGAGCGAGGGTTCGGAACGAGAGGGCCTGGAACGCGAGGTCGCCGAGCTCCGTCGCCGTCTGGTCGACTCGCCCCGCCAGATCCACCTCCTGGAGTCGGAAGCCCGTGACGCCAGCCGCGAGCTGGCCCGTGCCAATGCTCGGAACCAGAAGTTGACGGCCACCATCGAGGCGGCGAGAGAGCGAATCACCATATTGCGCGACGAGGTCGAGAAGCTCTCCCAGCCGCCGTCGGCCTACGGGACGGTGCTGCAGTTAAATGACGACGGTTCGGCTGATGTGCACTCCAGCGGCCGGAAGATGCGCGTCGGCATCCACCCTGAACTGGTTGACGGCCTCCACCCGGGCCAGGAGGTTGTTCTCAACGACTCCATGAGCATCGTCATGGCCCGAACGCACGACAGCACCGGCGAGGTGGTGACCGTCAAGGAGGTCATGGCCGGTGGTCAGCGGGCCGTGGTGGTCGGTCGGGGTGACGAGGAACGTGTGGCAGAGCTAGCCGACGAGCTGCTCGGGAGTGGCCTCCGTAGCGGTGATTCGGTGATGATGGACCCGCGTTCTGGACTCCTCCTGGAGACCCTTCCTAGGCCCGAAGTCGAGGACCTGGTACTCGAGGAGGTCCCAGACGTCTCCTACGAGGACGTCGGCGGACTGGATCGCCAGATCGAACAGATCGTGGACGCCGTGGAGCTGCCGTTTCTGCATCAGGACCTTTTCGCCGAGTACGACCTGCCGGCACCCAAGGGAATATTGCTGTACGGGCCTCCGGGCTGCGGAAAGACGCTCATTGCCAAGGCGGTGGCCAACTCTCTGGCCGTCAAGGTCTCCGAGGTGTCCGGCGATGAGGAAGCCCGGAGCTACTTCCTGAACATCAAGGGTCCGGAGCTGTTGAACAAATACGTCGGCGAGACCGAACGCCAGATCCGTCTGGTCTTCCAGCGGGCTCGGGAGAAGTCCGAGCAGGGCTGGCCAGTCATTGTGTTCTTTGATGAGATGGAATCCCTCTTTCGCACGCGGGGAACCGGTATCAGCTCGGATATCGAGTCGACCATCGTGCCCCAGTTGCTTGCCGAGATCGACGGTGTGGAGACGCTCCGCAACGTGATCGTGATCGGAGCGTCGAACCGAGAGGATCTCATTGACCCAGCCATTCTGCGGCCCGGCCGGCTCGACGTGAAGATCAAGATCGAGCGTCCGGACGCTACGGCTGCTGCGGCCATCTTCTCCCGCTACCTAGTGGGTGACCTGCCCATCGACGAGGGCCTGATCGAGACGGTCGGTGGCGGCGACCGCAATAAGGCGGCTATGGCCATGATCGACGAGACTGTGGCCGAGATGTACAGCGACGAGGAACAGAACCGCTTCCTCGAGGTGACGTACCAGAACGGCGACAAGGAGGTCCTTCACTTCCGGGACTTCTCCTCGGGGGCCATGGTGGAGAACATCGTTCGCCGGGCCAAGAAATTGGCCATCAAGCGCCAGTTGGCCGGGGGACCGAGAGGCATTAGGACCGAGGACATGGTGCAGTCAGTTCGTCAGGAGTTCACGGAGCACGAGGACCTACCGAACACCACCAACCCCGACGACTGGGCCAAGATTTCTGGCAAGAAGGGGGAGCGGATCGTATACGTGCGGACCCTGGTCTCCAAGAAGACCGACGAGTCCGGTGGTCGGGCCATCGAAGGCGTCGGCACCGGGCAGTACCTCTAGGGCCTACGCCCTGGACCAGGTTGCCGACCGCTGGACCATGCCTGTTCCCAAGACGCTCGGCATCGAGACGGAGTACGGCATTGTCCACCGCGGTGTGGCTGACCCCAATCCGATCAGTGCCTCCTCTCTACTCATCAACGCCTACCTGAGTCAGCGGGCCGAGCCGGGGAGCGGCCCGGGGTCCCCCCGGGTGGGATGGGACTTCGTCGACGAGTCGCCTGCCGTGGACCTCCGTGGTTTCACTCCGTTGGACGCCATGGCGCCCGAGATTGAGACCCATCTCGTCAACGCGGTCCTCACAAACGGTGCCCGCTACTACGTGGATCACGCCCACCCTGAGTTGAGCACACCCGAGTGCGCCGACGCGCTCTCGATCGTGCTCCAAGATCGGGCGGCAGACCACATCCTTATTGAGTCAATGGACGCCGCCAACGCCGTGCTTCCGGACGGCCAGGAATTGGTGGTGTACAAGAACAACTCGGATGGCAAGGGCAACAGCTACGGCTGCCACGAGAACTACCTGATGGACCGGTCCACGCCGTTCAGTCGGATTGTCCAGCACGCCACCACGCACTTCGTGACCCGGCAGGTCTTTACCGGGGCAGGCAAGGTGGGATGCGAGTTGCCGTTCCGTGACCGGGACTACGTGCCGTTCCAGCTCACCCAACGGGCCGATTTCTTCGAGGAGGAGGTAGGTCTCGAGACGACGTTGAAGCGACCCATTATCAACACTCGCGATGAGCCACACGCCGACCCGTTGCGCTATCGCCGCCTTCACGTGATCGTGGGCGACGCCAACCTGTGTGAGGTGGCGACCTTCCTCAAGGTGGGGACCACCGCCCTGGTCCTGGCCATGGTGGAGGAAGACATGATCAATCCCAGCTTGGCTGTCGTGGATCCGGTGCGAGCCATGCAGGCCGTGTCGTGGGATCTCTCGCTTGCTCGCCCATTGGAGCTCGTCGACGGTCGGACTGCCACGGCGATCGAGGTTCAATGGGAGCTCTTGAAGGCGGCCCGCCGGTACCTCGACGAGCGGGGCCCGGACATGGTTGGCGGGTCGGTCGCCCACGCGGTTGTCCGAAGGTGGGAAGCGGTCCTGGCCGGCCTCGAGTCCGACCCCGGGTCACTGGCAGGCCAGGTGGATTGGGTGACCAAGCGGAGGGTGGTGGAGGGCGTGCGAGACCGTCACGGTCTGGGACCGTCGGATTTGAAGCTGGCCGCCGTGGACCTCCAGTACCACGACCTGCGTCCCGACCGTTCGCTTTTCGCCCGGCTGGGGGCCGAGGCTCTGGTCGACCCGGCCGATGCCCGGCTGGCGACCCGCACGCCCCCCAAGGATACCCGTGCCTATTTCAGGGGACGGTGTCTCGCTCGGTGGCCCGATCAGATCGTGGCCGCCAATTGGGACTCGATGGTGTTTGACGTCGGCGACAATGCCCTGCGTCGGGTGCCCATGATGGAGCCCTCCCGTGGTACTGAGGAACACGTGGGTACGCTCCTCGACACCTGCGAGACGGTGGAAGAACTGCTTGACCGACTGTCTGCCTGATGGCGGTTGATCGGACGAGACCGATGGAGAACGAGTCGAGGTGTATCCGTGGCTGAACAGGAACGGCGCCAGCGAGAGGCGGAGTCGACCGACGAGGTGGTGGTCGAAGAGGTGGGAGCAGCACCTGGTGCGACCGAGCGCGGTGAACTGCTGAAAGGCGAGTTGGACGACCTGCTTGACGAGATCGACGAGGTGCTGGAGACCAACGCCGAGGAGTTCGTGAAGAGCTACATCCAGAAGGGTGGCGAGTAGGGCTCGTGAACCTGCCGCTCTTCCGCCCAGAGGACGATCCGGGGCCTAGTTTCCTGGGGCTGCTGGGCCACCTGGGCCTCGGGCCGACCGAGTCCTTACGCGTGCCGGCAGGCGTCGAGCCCGGACTGGCACCGCACGCCACCACCGTCGTGGCGGTACGCCACATCGACGGGGTGGTTATGGCTGGCGACCGACGAGCAACGTCGGGCAACTTCATCAGCCACCGCTCCATCGAAAAGGTATTTCCCGCCGATCGGCATTCCGGCGTGGCCATCAGCGGGACGGCCGGCATTGCCATGGAGATGGTGCGCCTCTTTCAACTTCAGCTCGAACACTATGAAAAGGTCGAGGGCAAGGCATTGAGCTTGGACGGGAAGGCCAACCAGCTCAGCCAGATGCTTCGCGCCAACCTGCCGTTGGCCATGCAGGGCCTGGTAGTGGTGCCGCTGTTCGCCGGATACGACCACCGACACGACACCGGACGGCTCTATCAGTACGACGTGACCGGTGGTCGCTACGAGGAACGCGACCACGCTGCGACCGGCTCGGGGATGTTGCACGCCTCGACTGTCGTCAAGTTGCGCTACCGCGAGGAGATGACCGAGGACGAGGCGGTGGACGTTGTGGTAGAGGCCCTCTTTCAGGCCGCTGACGAGGACAGTGCCACTGGTGGTCCTGATCCGATCCGGGGGATCTACCCGGTGGTGGCCAGCATCACCGCAGCGGGCTTCGAGCGCCTCGATGACCAACGGGTAGCTGACCGGACCACCGCGCTGCTGGACTCGTTGATCGGCAACCAGACCGGTGGGGACCCCTCATCATGAGTATGCCGATGTACGTCTCGCCCGAACAGGTAATGAAGGACAAGGCGGATTTCGCGCGCAAGGGCATCGCCCGGGGACGTGCCGCCATCGGCTGCACTTTTGCCGATGGAGTCTTGCTGTGTGCAGAGAACCCATCCAACACTCTTCGCAAGGTCAGTGAGATCTACGACCGCATCGGCTTCGTGGGTGTCGGTCGCTATAACGAGTTCGACAGTCTTCGCAAGGGCGGCGTGCGCCATGCCGATCTGAAGGGCTACACGTACAGCCGCGAGGATGTCGACGCCCGCTCGTTGGCGAACCTCTACGCGGAGACCCTCGGCGGGTACTTCACCCACGAACCCAAGCCTCTGGAGATAGAGATGTTGGTCGGCGAGATGGGCGAGAAGCCCGACGGCGACCAACTCTTCCACCTGCTCTATGACGGCACGGTGATGGACATGCGGACCTTCGCTGTGATCGGCGGCGAGGCCGATGCCATTCGTGGTCGGTTCGAAGAGACTTGGTCTCGCGACTCTGCTCTCACGGTGGCGGTTAACGCCGCCGTCATGGCGCTGGCCGGACCGGAGCGGAGCCTGTCGGCCGACGACCTCGAAGTGGCGGTGTTGGCCCGCCCCAACAGGCGACGTGCATTCCGACGGATCGAGGGCGACGAGCTGGACGGCCTTCTGGCGTGAGCTGGGCCTGGAGCATCGTGGTGCGGCCTGTCGGATCCCGAAACTGACCGGTCGGAGACCACGTGCAACGTCGGATCTACGGGATCGAGAACGAGTACGGCATCACCTGCACGGTGGAAGGCTCCCGGCGCCTTAGCCCCGACGAGGTGGCCCGCTACCTGTTCCGGAAAGTGGTCTCGTGGGGACGTAGCTCCAACGTCTTTCTGGTGAACGGTGCCCGGCTCTACCTCGACGTCGGATCCCACCCCGAGTACGCCACGCCGGAATGTGACTCAGTTCGCCAGGTGGTGACCCACGACAAGGCAGGTGAACGGATCCTCGAACAGTTGGTTGCCAGCGCCGAGGATCGGCTCCGCGAAGAGGGAATAGACGGAGATGTCTACCTGTTCAAGAACAACACCGACTCGGCCAACAACTCCTATGGCTGCCACGAGAACTACCTGACCACCCGACGTGACGAGCAGGCCGAGTATGACGAGGTACTCATCCCGTTCCTGGTTACCCGCCAGATTTGGGCCGGGGCGGGGAAGATCTTCGAGAATGCCCGCGGCGGGGCGGGCTTCAGCATCAGTCAGCGGGCCGCCCACATATGGGAGGGCGTCTCGAGCGCTACGACGCGGTCCCGCCCCATCATCAACTCCCGCGACGAGCCGCACGCCGATGCCGAGCGATTCCGTCGACTGCATGTGATCGTAGGCGACTCCAACATGAGCGAGTACGCCGCCTTCCTGAAGGTTGGAGCGTGTGGACTGCTCCTGCGGATGCTGGAAGAACCCAACGTGGTCTTCCGGGACATGACCTTGGAAAACCCGATCCGGGCCATCCGAGAGATCAGCAACGACCTGACTTGCAGGCGGCCGGTCCGTCTGGCCAGCGGCCGCGAGATGAGCGCCTTGGATATCCAGCGGGAGTTCCTTGACCGGGCGGCCCGATTCGCTCAGCACCGCGAGATGAGCTCCGAGGAGAGCCAGGTGCTCGCGATGTGGGAGCACTGCCTCGACGGGATCGAGAAGGATCCACTGAGTCTGGACCGGGAGTGCGATTGGGTGGCCAAGTACCACCTGGTGGATGCCTACCGGGAACGGCACGGACTGGCCCTATCGGACCCCCGGGTGCTCCTGTTGGATCTGCAGTACCACGACGTGGATAGACGTCGTGGCCTCTACTACCGGATGCAGGACCGCGGGCTAATGGAGCGGATCACGACTGATCGGGAGATTGCCACCGCAGTGGAGGAGGCGCCATTCACCACCCGGGCCCGACTCCGTGGCGATTTCATTCGCCGGGCCAAGGAACGGCATCGGGACTTCACGGTGGACTGGGTGCACCTAAAGTTGAACGACCAGGCCCAGCGGACCGTGCTTTGCAAGGACCCGTTCCGCTCTGAGGACGACCGGGTGGCCAAGCTCATCGAGTCGCTCTGAGGCCACGGCTGCTCGTCCGTGGGCTAGCCCTACGGGCGTTATGTCGGTAGTAGGCGTAGGGTCAGGCCGTGGCCGAGATGGGGAAATTGGAGCGTCTCCTGGACCTCATCACCGTGCTCCTTGAGGCAGCGCGACCGCTGACCCGCCATGAGATCCGTGACACCCTGCCATCTGGCGCGTACGCGGCCGACGACGTTGCCTTCCGCCGAACCTTTGAGCGCGACAAGGACGAGTTGCGGGCGCTAGGAATCGAGCTGGTCCGCGCACCAGCCCCCGATTCAGAACCTCCGATCGATGGCTACCGGATCGACCCGGAGGCGTTCGGCGTCGACCTGCCGACCCTCGATCCCGATGAGTCCACCAGTTTGGCGTTGGCTACCGCGGTCGTCAGAATCGACCCGGAGCGGCCCGGAACGCCCATCTGGCTCTTGGGTGACAGTGATGCCGGGCTGGCGGGTGGAGCGAATCTGGCCGGGACTGATGTACCTGGAGGCCCGGACGTGCGGACGCTCATGCGGGCGGTGACCGAGCGGCGGGTGGTGTCCTTCGTCTATCGGGGTGAGGAGCGGGCCGTCGAGCCCCATCGCCTGGTATTCGCCAAGGGCCGGTGGCAGTTGACCGGCCATGACCGGCTCCGCGACGACGTCCGACAGTTCCGAAGCGATCGGATCCAGGGAGCCGTCTCGTTGTCCGACGAGTCCTTCGATCCACCAGGCGTGACTCGTGAAGTAGAGGTCGACCACGCATGGCGGTTCGCCGGTGCGACGGACTGGCTTGACGGGCGACCGCCCGGTGAGCCGATACCCGTGCGGGTGCGGGTCGATGGTCGCCACGCGGCATGGCTGGGCGGCTTCCTGGGCAAGTCGTCCGAGGTTGAGCCATCCGGGGACGGTTCGGTAGTCATCACTGAACAGGTTCGTGACGTTGCTGCCTTCCGTTCGTTCGTCCTCACCTTCCTCGACGACGCAGAGATCCTCGACCCACCCGAGGTTCGCGACGACATGGTGGCGTGGCTCGAGGGACTCGCGGCGGCTGGTGGCAGAGGACAGTTGTGAGCTCCCTGAACGCCGCCGACCGGGTGGCTCGACTCCTCAATCTGATCCCGTGGGTGGAGTCCCGTGGATCCAACGGCGCCTCTATCGAGAAGTTGTCGGTCGACTTCGATTACCCCGTCGAGGATCTGGTGGCCGACCTCACCGAGGTGGTCAACTTCGTTACCGGAGATCGATACGGGCTCTATGGCGACCTGGTGTTCGACGTCGCCGTGGCCGATGGTCGGATGTGGGTGAACCGTAATGACCTGCTTGGTCGACCCCTAAGCGTGGACCGGGTCGAGTTGGCTGCCGCGGTGGCGGCCGGTCGCGCTGCTGCCACCCAACTGTCGGACGGTGATGGCCCGGATGCCGCGATGGGTCCGCTGGCCCGAGCGGTAGCCAAGCTGTCGGTGGCACTAGGAACCGAGGCCGATGCGGTGGAGGTCCGACTCCGATCGTCGTCGGACGGCCACCTCGAGGTGTTCCAGGATGCGATCACCGAGGGACGTTGCGTCGAGATCGCCTACCACTCCTACGGACGGGACGAGGAGACGACCCGGGTGGTCGAACCCCACCGTTGCCTCTACGACGGCTTCTGGTACCTGACAGCGAACTGTCGCCTGGCCGGTGCCCCCCGGGTGTTCCGGCTAGACAGGGTCCGGAGTGCTGTCCTCGTCGATGAAACCTTTACACCGCCCGGCGACGTGGCGGACTCCATGGACGGAATCCCGACCGACGGAAGCATCCCGGAGGTTGTACTTGAGTTGGATGAGTCGGTTCGCTGGGTGCTTGACCAGTACCCAAATCGGGGAATCCGAGAGTTGGAGCATGGCGTGGAGGTCGTCCTGCCCGTAGCCGCCGCCCGATGGTTGGAACGCCTGCTGCTCCGGCTGGGACAGGCGGCCCGGGTCGTGGCTGCACCTGACGGACTCGGAGACGATCTCCGACAGGCGGCCGCCAACCGGATCCTCGCCCGCTACCGCCGGGGATGACGGACGGCCGCCACCGACGCCTGACAGGTGGACGCTAGATTCGTCCCGTGCCCGCCGAGAAGGACGAGACCGACGAGATCCAAGGGTCGCCACGCAGTCCGTCGGTTTGGACTGATGACCTTCTGGCCCGGGCGAAAGCCCGATCAGCTGGAAACGCCGAGCCTCCCCAGCCGGTCGGAGAGTCGAAAACAACTGGTGGCCAGGAGAATCCGACTAACGAACCGCTCTCCGACACGACCGGTCGTCCGGCCCTGGTGACTCGCGCCGACCTTGCCGATAGGGCGGCTCCCGGCGCTCTGTCTGATCCACCGTTTCCCGACACGTTCGTTGTGCCAGGGGACCCGCCGCACTCGGCACCTCCGCCGCCGGTGGATCTGGAGCTTCCTGGCGCTGGAGCGGGGGCACGTCGGGCACTGATCGAGTGGGGATCTGTCCTCGCCGGTGCGTTGATCCTGGCAATCGTTGTACGAACCTTCCTGTTCGGCGCCTATTACATCCCGTCGCCTTCCATGGAGCCGACGCTCTCAAAGGGGGATCGGATCATCGTGAACAAGGTGAGCTATCGCCTGCACGACGTGAACCGGGGCGACCTGGTGGTCTTCCACCCCACCAGAGGGGCGACGACAAACGGCATCGACGACCTAATCAAGCGGGTGATCGCACTCCCGGGCGAGACGGTTCGGTTTGATGCGGGACGGGTGACCATCGATGGCGGGCTGCTCCTGGAGCCATACCTGACAACCTCCGACATGACCGAGGGAATGGGCGTGGTGCCCTGGTGCGTCTCGGAAGTGAGCAACCAGTGCACCGTGCCCGCCGACCACGTGTTCGTGATGGGTGACAACCGGGGCAACTCACGGGACAGCCGATTCTTTGGACCCGTCCCGATCAGCGCGATCACCGGCAGGGCGTTCGTGCGGGTCTGGCCACCCGGGAGCCTCGACAGACTCTGAGGGCCCTAGGGGACCGGTATCAGGAGTCTGGGTGAACCCTCCGAAGGCCATCCACTAGTCGGTCTACGTGGTCGCCGTAGATGGCGTCGAGCTCCAGGTTCACCAGACGGTCGATTTGCCGGCGATGCTGGGCGTCCCAACCGAAGCAGGCAAGGCCGAAGCGCCGGAACAGCGCAACCAGTCCGGTAGACCAATCCGACTCGGGAAGGTTGATCCCGTCTACGCCGGAAGCCGCCAGGTCGACCGCATGACGTTCAAGGGAGGTGTTGATCCGGTTGACGCTGGTGGAGTGCACGAGGCGTACCTGTGAGTCGAGGTCTTGCCAGGTCGCTAACAGGGCATGGTCGGGGTGGCAGAGCCACAGGCGGGCAGTTCCGCCGTACTCGGCTGCCAGACGAATAGTGGCGGCGGCGGCCAGCGGGTCCTTGACGTCCAGCGAGACAGGTAGGTCTGGATCGATCTCTGCCAGGAGGTTGGCCAGTGTCGGGAGGTCATCAGGCAGCTCGGCGACATCCAACGACGAGATGTCGCGTCGCCTTGGACGCCGACCCACCCGGCCGTCGTGGTGGAGCACCGGGATCCCGTCGAGTGTGCACCACACATCGCTCTCTAAACCGGTTGCCCCGAGACGGACGGCCAGTCGAAAGGCATCCAAGGTGTTCTCCGGGGCGTGGGCCCTACCGCCCCGATGAGCGAAGAGAATGGGCTGGACGATGCGCACCGGAACATCATGGCGGGCATCGGTGCCTCCGTGGGCGACGCCTAGGCTTGGTCCCTATGGGCAATCTCGGGAGCGGCGAACTCCTCGTCATCCTGATCCTCGGGTTGCTGGTGCTCGGGCCCTCCCGGTTGGGCGTGGTAGTCCAACAGGTGGGCCGGGTCGTCGGCCAGCTCCGACGGATGGCTGGTGGGTTCCAGGAGGAGCTTCGCGACCTAGTGGAAGACCCGTCGATCGAAGCTCTGGCGCGTGAGCGCGGGCACCGTGTAACCGGAGGACAGTCATCAGTTAACGGACCTCTAGATGACGGGTCCGTTGATGACGGGTCCGTTGATGACGGGTCCGTTGATGACGGGTCCGTTGATGACGGGTCCGTTGATGACGGGGAACCGTTGACCGGTGGCTGACGTCGACGGCCGAATGCCCCTGGTCGCCCACCTCGAGGAGCTACGAAACCGCCTCCTCCGGTCGGTGGCCGCCGTGCTGGTCGGAACGGTTGTCTGCTGGGTGCTGTACCCGCAGATTCTGCACCTCCTATTGGAGCCCTACTGCCGTCTCCGTGAGGGCCTGGCCGACCCGGCCATGTTCGGCAATGGGTGCGAGTTGTTGGTGACTGACCCCCTTGAACCATTCGCCGTGAGGATGATGGTGGCCGGATACGGCGGCGTGGGTCTTGCCATGCCGGTGCTTCTGTGGCAGTCGTGGCGTTTCATCGCGCCCGGCCTCCATACAAGGGAGCGCCGGTGGGCCATTCCGTTCGTGGCCAGTGGGTTGCTGCTATTCGTCGGAGGCTGTTGGCTGGCTTACTGGAGCATTCCCAGGGCATTGGACTTTCTCGTGGGAATCGGAGGTCCCGACCTGGTAAGCGTCTTCTCGCCGGCCAAGTACCTGAGTTTCGTGGTGAAGATGACGCTGGCCTTTGGGATCGGGTTTGAGTTCCCCCTGGTGCTGGTGTGTCTGCAGCTCGCCGGCATCCTGACTCCGGCCGCGTTACGCCAGGCCCGCCGCTACGCCGTGGTCGGGATCGTGGCGCTGGTTGCGGTCCTGACTCCCAGCGGCGATCCGTTCACCCTCATGGTCCTGTCGGTACCGATGTTGCTCTTCTACGAAGTGGCCATCCTGATCGGCGCGCTACGAAACCGCCGGAGGGCGGAGTGACCATCGATCGTGGATTCACACTGGATCGCTTCCAGGAGGAGGCAATCGCTGCCGTGGATGCCGGGCGCTCGGTTCTGGTGGCAGCTCCGACATCGAGCGGCAAGACAGTGGTGGCCGAGCATGCCGTCGAGGCAGCGCTGACAGCTGGCCGTCGGGCGTTCTACACGACACCCATCAAGGCCTTGTCCAACCAGAAGTTCCGTGACCTGGGTGAGATGTTTGGACTGGACCGGGTGGGTCTGATGACCGGTGATCAGGTGGTGGCGCCCGACGCCTCGGTGGTCGTGATGACCACCGAGGTCCTTCGCAACATGCTCTATGCCGGGAGCAGAGCCACGGACGACCTGGCCTGGGTGGTACTCGACGAGGTGCACTTTCTGGAAGACCCGTACCGGGGGGCGGTCTGGGAGGAGGTCCTCCTACATCTGGCGCCGACCGTGGGCATCGTGGCCCTCTCGGCCACCGTCTCCAACGCCGCCGAGTTAGGCGACTGGGTGACGTCGGTACGAGGGCCGACCGACGTGATCGTGGAGACCCGGCGTCCAGTCCGTCTCCGGGCTCACTACCTGGTGGCGGAGCGTGGTCGCCATGGTGCGAGCCGGAAGGTCCATCGGACAGCTCTGCTGGTCAATGGCGGCAAGCCCAACCCGGTCGGGCGGCGCTTCGATCAGAATGGTCGCTCCTCCGGGGGCCAGTCCGGCGGCAGGCACCGTGGCCGGGGGAGGAGTGGACCCTGGGTTCCGCCTCGGCGAAACGAGGTGGTGTCCGAGTTGGCGGGCGCCGACCTGCTCCCGGCAATCCACTTCATCTTCAGTCGAGCCGGTTGTGACGAGGCCCGCGACACCGTGGTCCGCGACGGCCTGGTTCTCAACGATGATCGCGAGGCGGAAGCCGTCGACGCTCACATCGCTGAGCGCCTGGAGTCGTTGGGGGAATCGGACCGGGCGGCATTGCGAGTCGACCATTGGGCCGATGTGCTACGTCGGGGCATCGCATCCCATCACGCTGGCCTTGTACCCATCTTTAAGGAAGTAACCGAGGAACTCTTCGTCGCCGGTCTCGTGAAACTTGTCTACGCCACCGAGACACTGGCCCTCGGGGTGAATCTCCCGGCGCGTTCTGTGGTCATCGACCGCCTCACCAAGTTCACCGGCGAGACCCACGAGGTTCTGACGCCCGGCCAGTTCACACAGCTGACGGGACGAGCCGGACGGCGTGGCCTAGACGTCGAAGGCCATGCGTTGGTCTGCTGGTCACCCTTCGTGCCCTTCGATCGCGTGGCCGGGCTGGCCGGCAGCCGGGACTTCGTCCTTCGATCGGCGTTCCGGCCGACCTACAACATGGTGGCCAACATGGTCGAGGGCCGGACACGGGTACAAGCCGTGGACCTCCTGACGCGATCGTTCGCCCAGTTTCAGATGGACCGCCAAATGGCCACGAGGTTGCGTCGAAACTCGGAGAAGTACAACGAGGCAGCGCTGATCCGTAGGCGTCTGGACAACGAGGCACGGCCACCGGTTGCGCAGGCAGGGGGCAAGCTTGTCTCGGCTGCTGTACTCCGCCCCGGCGACATCGTCGTGCCCGACGATGGATTGGCCCATGTGGTCCTGTCGGTGGCCAATCGGGGCGGCGGGCGGATCCGGGTACGTACCCTCAGCCAGGAGGGTCGGGCGAGCGTGTTGTCGGACGGCTCCGTCGATGGCGACGATCTAGTCGGTGATCCGGAACTGGTTGGCCAGATGGAGCTCCCTGCACCTTTCGTGCCCGACGACCGTGAGTTCCGTCGCGAAGTGGCGCGTCGGCTATCCGACTTCGCCGTGGACCCGTCACATAGGACAGCCAGGGCTGTGGCGACGAATGGGGCCCCGGGTCTGGCCGGCGATCGGAAACGACTGCTCAGGCTTGAACGCGATCTCGCTCGCGAGGCTGATCGACCGGCTGACGTTGAGAGTGACCTAACCGCACGGTTCGATGCCGCCTTCGACGTCCTGTCGGCACGGGGAATGGTTGATGGATGGTCGTTGACTAAGCGCGGCCAGCCACTCACCCAGATCCACAATGAGGCCGACCTGCTAGTGGCCGAGGTCCTCGACGCAGGAATCCTTCGGGGCCTAAGCCCCTCGATGACTGCGGCGGTCGTCTCCTGTCTCACCTACCGAAAGCGTGGGCCGGGTGCCCCTTCGACGGTTCGGCTTTCTGCTCCCTTTCCCGACTGTTTCGACCGACTCACCGAATTGGCCGGGGTGGTGGCCGCCGCCGAGATAGCGGCCGGACTGAAGCCAGCGGATCTGCCGGACCCGGGATTCGCCCACTGCGTTCACGCGTGGGCGGGTGGAGCGGAATTGGGTGACGTCCTTGACGATGATCTCCCAGCTGGCGAGTTCGTGCGAAACGTACGTCTAGTGGCTGATCTCCTCCGACAGGTCGCGGCGACCGCAGGATCCGAGGTGGCCGCAGCGGCACTCGAGGCCCAGGAGGGCATCGACCGTGGGGTGATCGCCATGTCCTCGGGCAGGGTGGACTCTGAGGGAAGTTCGGAACCGCCCATCTGATGGGAGTGGTACGTGGCGAGGACTGGGGAGTGGTCGGCCCGGTCCCCAGCGACGCCCTCACGGCCTCATCCGATGGTGAGCTCGCTGACCTACTGCCTGGCATCCTCCGAGAGAGGCCCGACGTAGGAGCGCTGCCCGGCCCGGTTGTGGCCTTGACGGACGGTGACCTCTGCCGGACCCTGGGTGGGCGGGGCCGGGCACGACCGGGCGGCGAAGCGACCCTGGTGGACGTCGACGTGGGCGAGGCACTCCTAGATGGACGCCTGCACCGATTCGTGGCCCATCTGGTTGTCCGCCCAAATCGTCATCCGGGTCGCTGGTGGGTGGCCGCCAACGCCGCCCATCGTGGCGGCTGGAATGTGGCACCCCGGGCCCACCCCGGCGACGGGCTACTCGACGTCCTTGACGCCTCGGTACCGCTTGGTCAGGTCCCGGCGGCCTGGCGCCGCTTGAGCCGGGGCGTGCACGTGCCCCACCCAGCGATCCGGCAGGAACGGACTGCGGCGATCCAGGCCACTTTCGATCGACCGGCGGTCGTTGAGGTCGATGGCCGGCCCGTCGGGCGGGTAAGCGTCCTATCGATCCGGGTACGGTCCGGGGTCCTTCGCCTGGCAATCTGAGGCACCCCCGCCAGCCAATCCTCCGATCGGAAACGGTGATCGGACTGGTGGCTACGCTCAACAGATGGACACTCCCAACCACCATCCCCTCCCAGACGATCTCGTGGCTGAAGCCCGTACCCGGGTCTGTGACCGGGTCGACGAACTGGCCGAAAGGTTGGTGGCCACCTCTCATGCCATTCATGCTGAACCGGAGCTGAACTTCGAGGAGCACGTCGCCCACGAACTGTTGACGAATGTGCTGGCGGAAGAGGGGCTGCCGGTAGTCCGTGGTGCCTATGGCTTGGAGACGGCGTTTGAGGCGGATGCAGGGACCGAGGGCCCGGTGCTCGCTGTGCTCTGTGAGTACGACGCCCTGCCGGGGATCGGTCATGCATGTGGCCACAACGTGATTGCCACGGCCGGTCTGGGCGCCGGTCTGGCTGCCGCGACGGTGGCCGCTGAACTCGGCGGTCGGGTCCGGATCCTAGGGACACCCGCCGAAGAGGGAGGCGGCGGCAAGGTCATCATGGCTGGCCGGGGGGCATTTGACGGTGTGGACGCGGCGATGATGGTCCACCCGGCGGACGCCGACCTTGAGAACATCACCAGCCTGGCGATCCAGCAGGCCCGGGTCGTCTACGAGGGTCGGGCCGCTCATGCCGCGGCGGCGCCGGAGAAGGGCTTGAATGCATTGGATGCAATGGTGTTGGGGTACGGCAACGTGGCGGCCCTCCGTCAGCACATCGCACCGGATGAGCGTCTCCACGGGATCTTCATCGAGTCGGGTGACAAGGCGAATATCGTGCCTCGCCGGACCGTGGCCTCCTGGTACGCCCGCTCACCGTCTCTGGCAGGACTAGAGGCGCTCAAGGTCCGGTTGGTGGCCTGTCTGGAAGCCGGTGCAACTGCCGCAGGATGCGGCATCCAGGTCGAATGGATCGATGGGGGATACAACGAGGTGGTCGATAACCGGGCCCTACTCGATCGCTATATAGCCAACGCTGCGGCCTTCGGACGCGTCGTCGAGCCAACTATCAGCCACCAGGTTGTAGGCAGCACCGACATGGGCAACGTGAGTTACCTGGTGCCGGGAATCCATCCGATGATCAAGGTCGCTCCATTCGGGACGGCCATCCACACCGAGGACTTTGCTCGCTACGCGGCAGAGGCCGAGGCTGATCAGGCCATCGTGGACGGAGCCAAGGTCATGGCGTTGACGATGGTCGACTGCTGGACTGACCCCTCGGTACTCGACGCTGCACGGGCGGAGTTCGCCGCCGTCCACGCCTGAGCTGGGGCTGTCGGGGCGTCCGCGCCGCGGGGCCTGTCGCGGCATAGGTTCGGCGCTCGTGACCACGTATGCCTCCGAGGAATTCAGCGCCGACGAGGCCGACGTCCTCCGGCGCTACTTCACGAACCTGGACCAGCCAGTCTTCGCTCTGGTCAATCTGCCCGAAGTGGTCAAGGGGGCATTGTTCGCCCGCTATTCAAGGTCCGACAAGAGCCTCCGACGACTCTTCCTCGAGGAGTTCGTGGGTGAACTCGACGTGTCTGGCGACGAGAGTATTGATGCCACCGTGGGCCTACGTCGTGCCGAAGAACTCTACGACAAGGTCTTCTTCGAGTATGGCGACGACAGCGTGGCCCAACTCGGGGGCGTGCACCTGGCCTGTGAGCAGGCCTCCAATCTGCTGACCAAGATCCTGGAATGGGGACGCCTGATGGCGTACCTCGAGCAGTCCACTCGCTACATCGCCTACGACTCCCGTCTGGGCGGGCGGTACCGCTATCACCGGGATCCCCAAATCCTGGCCTCGGCGTTGGGGGCCCGCTACATCTCCGACATGGATCGGCTTTTCGACGTCTACGCCGACCTCGTCCGGGAGATGAACGAGCATTTCCGTGGCCGTATCGCCAAGGCGCCATCGGACTCTGACTTCATCTACCGGCAGGCGGTAGCCGCTAAGGCCTTCGACGCCGTCCGCGGCGTGCTTCCGTCCGCCTCGCTGTCCAACGTGGGCATCTACGGGACGGGGCAGGCCTACGAGTCGTTGCTGGTCAGGATGCGGGCCCATCCCTTGCCTGAGGCTCGCGACTATTCAGCGTTGATGCTGACCGAACTCCGGAAGGTCATCCCATCGTTCCTGAAACGGGTCGACCTGCCCGACCGGGGCGACGAGATCGGCGCCTATTCCGCGGACATACGGGAACGCCTGGAGGACCTGGCGGAGGGCTACTTCCCGGCGGAGGAGCCGGCAGCCGGTTCGCCCACCGTCGACCTCACCGACTTCGATCCCGATGCTGAGGTCAAGTTGGTGGCTTCGGCGTTGTACCCGGCCACCAACCGCTCCGACCGTGAAGTTGAGGCCCGGGTTCGTTCGATGACCGTCGATCAGCGCTTATCTGTCCTGCGGGCCATGGTTGGTGACCGGGCTCATCGACGTCACCGCCCGGGACGTGCGTTGGAGCGGCCTTCCTACCGCTTCGATGTGCTGTCGGACTACGGCGCCTTCCGCGACATGCAGCGCCACCGGATGATGACCATCGACTGGCAACGGCTCAGCCCGGACCATGGCTACGTACGACCACCCGAAGTGGACGAAGCCGGCGTTGGCGGTCGCTTCGATGCCGCCATGGAACGTTCACGTGATCTCCACGATGCGCTTCTCGAGCCTTTCCCTGAGCAGGCTCCGTATGCCGTGTCGCTCGCCTACCGGGTGCGGTACATGATGCACATGAACGCGCGAGAGGCCATGCACGTCCTTGAGTTGAGATCTACGCCACAGGGGCACCCGTCGTACCGCGAGGTGGCTCAGCAGATGCACCGCCTTATCGGCGATGTGGCGGGCCATCATGCCATCGCTGAGATGATGGCCTTCGTCGATCATTCGTCAGAACCCGAACTGGAACGCTTGGACGCTGAGCGTCGGGCCGAGGAGAAGCGGGCGTCGAGAGATTCGCAAACCAGTTGACGACCCGGACCAGAGATTCGCTACCCCTGGTGTTGGCGACGCTCCAGACCGGCCCGATGCTCCGTGGTGGATCGCACGGGCCGAGAACCTGTCTATGCTCCCGCCGCTAGCCCATAAGAAACCTTTTCGAGGCCCTGATGAGTGATACCGAAACCGACGAACCCTCCAGCGAGGATTTAGGCGACCCGTCCGAAGACGGCGTTGAGTTGGATGTCGACGACCTCGACGACCTCAACGACGAGGTGGACGATGATGCTCCTGGTGAAGATGACCCGGCTGGTGCCGATGAATCTGATGAGTCCGACGACGAAGATGAGGACGAAGAGGGCGCCCGTCCTGTCGGTGACCCCACTTCCGACGAGGAGGAAGAGGACGACGACGAAGTCGAGGACGATCTGGATGCCATCCTTCGCGATCGGATCGCCGCCGCCGCTGACGACGACGAAGACGAGGACGAGGAGGAGGCGTCGGTCAAGGCGGCAGCGCCCAACGTCTCTCCCGGAGACCTTGTCGAACGTCAGGATGACGAACTCCACTGTCCTCACTGCTTCCTGTTGGTCCAGGCCTCTGCGGTTGCCTCATCGGGGGAGTGCGGGCATTGTGGAGGACCGATTTCCTGAATATCGCGCTCCGGTGGGGGCCTACATGGGGAAGAGTCGTCTGATGGAGGAGCGGTCCTGATGGGCGTGTGGGTCTGATGGAGGAATCGGTTCGACTTGCCGTACTGGCCGATGCCGAAGTCCTGGGGTGCCTGGCCGCGGGGGCTCGGGCCGAACTGCCTGACAAGAAGGGCGGCGACGTGGTGCAACGACTGGATCCGCATCGTGTCGATCCCGGCGCACGGGTTATGGCCGCGGTCGAGGATCCCGACGCGACCGTTCTCTTGGGATGCATCGACGGAACTCCGGTTGGCTACGGCCTGATGACCGTGGCCTTGGTGTCCGACGGAAGCCTCCAGGCGACGGTTGACGAGTTGTTCGTGGATCCAGAGGCTCGGTCAGTGGGCGTTGGCGAAATCCTCATCGAGACTCTGAAGGCTGACGCCATGGAGCGGGGAGCGGTGGCCATCCAGTCCACGGCCCTGCCTGGAGACCGCGCCACCAAGAACTTCTTCGAATCCCAGGGCATGGTGGCAAGGGCCATCATTGTCCATCGATGGTTGGACGGTCGGTGAAGGTTCCCTCGCCTACTCACCGTTCAGTGATTGGCCGACCGGAACTCTGCGTGGGGGCTGTGGTGGTCGACGAAGACCGGCTGCTGCTGATCCGACGTGGCACCGATCCGGGACGTGGTCGCTGGTCGCTTCCAGGGGGGCGAGTTGAAGCCGGCGAAGCCTTGGTGGCGGCCGTCGTGCGAGAACTTCGTGAAGAGTCCGGTCTGGAGGGTCTCTGTGGCCCGATGCTGGGGTGGGTGGAGCGGATGGGTGTTGACCACCACTTCGTGATAGTCAACTTTCGGGTGGACATCCTCGATGATGCTTCTCCGGCCGCCGGTTCCGATGCCGACGAGGCGGCCTGGACGTCCTTCGATCAACTTGAAACGACTGACCTCGCCGACGGACTGGCGGCCTTCCTCGTTGACTACGAGGTGGTCCCCAACGGGGTCCTGTTCGTCTGACTGGTGGTTCGCTAGTGCCGGTATCGGTGACTCCGGTTTAGCGACCCAGCCAGTTGGGGGCGCGCTTTTCGATGAAGGCCCGTGGTCCCTCTTGGAAATCCTCTGAGCGTAAGACGTCGCGGGCTGCCTCAGCACTCAGGGCGAAGGCCTCATCGTCGTCCAAAAGGGCACCCTCGATGATCACCTGACGTGACGCCCGGACGGCGAGCGGGGCATTGGCGCTGATCTCAGAGGCCAATGCGATGGCACTGTCCAATGCTCCTCCCGCTTCCACCAGGCGGTTGACCACACCATGGTGGTGGGCTGTCTCGGCGCTGATCGGATCACCGGTCAGCGCCATCTCCATGGCCAAGTTTCGAGGGATGGCCCGTGGCAGGCGAATCAGCCCACCCGCGTTGGCAATGAGCGAACGCTTGACCTCCGGAATTCCGAACCGGGCATTAGAGCCGGCTACTACCAGGTCACAAGCCAGGACTATCTCAAACCCACCGGCCAGGGCAGGGCCTTCGACCGCAGCGATTATCGGCTTGGTTCGCTCGCGACGAACAATGCCGGCGAATCCGCCACGATCGGTGGCAAGGTCCGCTTTTCCAGAGGCCACCGCCTTGAGGTCGGCACCAGCACAGAAGGCGGGTCCGGCGCCGGTGATGACACCCACCCAGAGGGAGTCATCCGCCTCTAACTTGTCGATGGCCGACTGGAGATCGACTGCTAACTGATGGTCGACGGCGTTACGGGCTTCGGGTCGATCCAAGGTGATGACCGCTACGCGGTCCCGAATCTCGAAATGGACGGTCATGTCGTCGACCCTACTGAGAGGTCCCGATCAGGAACGAGTGCGCCCCCGGCGGGCACGGGGCGGCGGAGTGGGCTCGATACCGAACGCCTTGGCAATGTCGGGCACGCTCATCGAGAGTCGCTTGACAGCTGCAAGCAACTGCTCGTTCGGTTCTGCGGGCAGACCCTCGGGCACAACCCGGAGGTGAACTGGCGAAAGGGATACAGCGTCCAGCACGGTGGCCCAACGGTCCTGGCTGGTGTCGGCGGTGAGGCCAGCGGCCGCCATGGTGGCCAGACGATCGAGGAGGGGAGCGGACAGCGGAGACCCTGCCTTGGGTGGTCGCGAGCTGAGTCGCAGAGCACGCACCACCCGGTCGTCGTCAAGTGCCGAGGTGACCTCAGCGAGCCAGGCCTGTTGTTCGCGGTCCACCCGTAGCGCAAGGCCCGCACGAATCTGTTCGGCGAGGTCCTTGTTCTCCTTGCCCTTGGCGGACTGCTCGGCGGCCACAACGACGGATCGCAGATCTCGTAGGTCGATGTCGTCGATACCGGCCAGTGCGGCCTCGGCCCGGTCCTGCCAGTCGGCGATCCGGAGCGACGGGTGGATCCGTTCTGCCAGCTTCAGGAGTAGTGCGGCGGGGATCGGCGGTTCACCGGCTGCCTCGGAAGCCTTGTTTTGGGCTTCGATGGCCGAACGTACACCGGGGACGCCGTCCCGCAGCAATATCTGGGCTAGCAGCTTTTGATCCTCGGGAAGGGCGGCCAGGGCCGCCTTTCGGTGGGTGCGGCGAGGCCGAAGTCGCTTCGCCCGGGGCTTTTGGGCAGCGTCGTCAACTGGCCGCTTGCGGGGGCGACGGTCTCCGCCTCCGCCGTCACGTTGTGGACGGGATCGGCGATCGCTGGACCCTCGGCGGTCCCCGCCGTCCGGTCGGCCACCTCGGGGACTGTCGGCCTTTGAGCGATTATCCCCGTCACCACGCGGGCGGCGCCGGTCACCGCGACCACCTTCGCGTCCGCCGCGACGGTCTCGACCGCCACGTGGGCCGTCGTCATCTCGCCGACGGTTTCGTTTGCCGGCTAGTCGTGTCGTGACCAAGGGCTCGTCGCCGCCGGATCCGAGTATCTCAAGTAGCGCCGGGGCCTCTCGTGCGGTCTTGTCGGCCAGTACTGAGGTCACCTCAATACCGTCCATGAATTGTTCGACCTCGACGCGCAGGACATCGCCCACGACGGCGCCAGTGGGTACGAGTGATCCTCCGACCGAACCCTTGGGTTGGCGTGCTCCGGCAGCGCGCCAAGTCCAGTTGCCGTCTTCTCGTGTGCTGGTTAGCTCGATCTCCATCCGGGGCATGGACAGGAACGCTAGCCGTCCGAGTCCCTGATCCGACCGGGTGGTGGTGGTCGGTGGGACAGGACGGTTAATCATTCCTGGCTTGCTGTAAGGCGGCCTTTGGTCGGACCTGACGGACCATCAGATAGTGCAGTAGGGTCAAATGATCCGACCGGAGGGGTCGGTACATCCGTGTCGCCTATTGGTGGCTTGAGGAGGAAACAGACCGATGAATCTACGGCTGCGTTTGATGGTGGTCTTTGCGGTGTTCACGTTGTTCGCGGGCGCCTGCGGGGGAGTAGACGATGCAACCTCGTCGGACGACAGTGGGTCGGCGGCTTCGGCGACGACTGCTGCGCCGGCTGCGACTGCTGCGCCGGCTACGACTGCTGCGCCGGCTACGACTGCTGC